>CAYUNU010000290.1:3551-5114 GCA_964446195.1 uncultured Porphyromonadaceae bacterium
TAATACATCAGGAGGATAGCCTCTTACGATAGCAATATATTTCTTTGTAAAGGCTCTTTTTAAAACCAACTCACCCATTGATGAAGCAGCTTCAGTGTTTTTCCCAAACAATAATACCCCAGAAGTCCCTTTGTCCAGACGATGGATGGGATAAACCCAACACCCAATTTGGTTCCTGAGAATTTGAATAGCAAAGCGCGTCTCACCTGGATCAAGATAGGTTCTATGAACCAGAAGCCCAGCTGGTTTATTGATAGCTACGAGATTATCATCCTCATACAAGATTTCAAGTACTTCTTTAAGCATTCTATAAATATAAACTCATAATGTTGATTAATGGGTGTAAGTGGCTTAATTTTTGAAATAAATAAAAGGTCATAATAATTACCTTTGCCACTTGATTGATCAAAATAGCTTGATGGGAAAAAGAAATAGCAATAAGCGAGGATTCATTGAAAGCTTTTCAAGGCTTTTAACACTTATTGGTGATGTCTTGGAAAAGCCCATGAAGGGTTTGGATAGGATAATTTTCCTTTTACCCATATCTCAAAAAAACAAGGAGAATCTTTCGATTAAGAAGTTTGGCATACTAGGAACTTTTTCTTTTCATCTTTTGTTGGTCGTTCTAATACTTTCCTTTAAGATAAGTGCAGAGAAATCACCGAAGACATCAGGAATTGAGATTGACATGAAAACTCTTGAGGAACTCAGCCGAATGCAGCTTGAGCTTCCAAAAATACCGGATAAAGCTGATAATTCAAGAAATATTGCTGTTGATCAGGCTGAAGATAAAATTGAAAGTTTTGAGGATTACAAAAACTATCAAGCATCTGATCAAGTAGTTGAAAACCTTGCCAGAAGTAATGTTGATCAAACGGTTAAGGATATTATAAAGGATAATAATCTTAATCCTAACGATAAGGAATTACCTGATATAGCTACGGAAGAACTAAAGATGTACAGGGCTGATAAAATTAAAGAAGAGCAAGTATACAAAGGAGCAACAAATATATATTTTAGCCTTGAAGGACGAGAAGTGGTTAACCTGGAGGTGCCTGTTTATAAATGCATGGGAGGCGGATTGGTAAAACTAGATATTAGGGTTAACAGAAGGGGGAAGGTTGAAATTGTTTCTGTAGATACAGCTGAAACAGAAACAAGCGATAAATGCCTAATAGATGCTGCTAAAGCTGCCGCTATGCAAACACGGTTTACGCTTAATCAAGCTGCACCGGTTCTTCAGCAAGGTTCTATAAGTTATAGATTTATAGCTCAATAATATTTTCTGTAACCAGTAGTTTAATAAGATAGGATATTCTTTCTTCAATAGAAGTTTCCGGAAGTTCCCAAATCATATATCCTGATTTTAAATAAGCATCTTTAGTGAGTTTATACAAAAGGATTGAATCACTATAGCTCTCCTTCCTGATGACATCTTGTTGGAAAATTTCTTCCCAGGGAGAGAGTAATATTACCCTATCATAATAACGGTATTCCTCTATTGTTGTTAATAAATCCAGAGGTGCTGCTATGCCCAAATAATTGAAGAAGGCTAAGCTATCT
>CAYUNU010000291.1:0-5097 GCA_964446195.1 uncultured Porphyromonadaceae bacterium
GTGGGAAACTCGCGGGCATAAGGATTGTGATAATTGTCGCCGTAGTCACTTTTTCCTACTCTTCCGGTTACATATCCGTTTTCTTTCAGGATTTCGGCCAAAGTCTTAACATTTTCCGGTAAGCCGGGTCGCCACCCCATTTTAGTGTCCCAACGTTCCTGATATCTACCTGTATGCAGGGCGGCTCTTGATGGACTGCAAACAGGACCAGAAACATAGCAGTTATCGAATAGCACTCCTTTTGTTGCAATGCGATCCATATTAGGAGTTTTGCAGTTAGCCGATACATGGTCATAGGCACTCAAATCTGCATAACCCTGGTCATCAGTAACTATCAGGATGATGTTTGGTTGTTTGCTATCAGACTTGTTGCAATGAACAAATACCAGTGCTATCAGCAGAACGGTTATAGAGCGTAGCAAAATTCTCATTTTATAAAGTTTAATGCGTTTAAGTCAAGAAAACCAGAAGGCTTAAATGCTTCACTTTCCATGTATCGAAGAAGACTGTACCTCAGCTGACGGGCAACCTGACGATTATCTAAATTGTTAGTAAGGTCTATCGAGGAAAATATCAGTTTGCCCTTTCCAACTTTTGCTTCAAAAACAGAAGCAAGCTTCCTGTTAGTTACAAAGTTATCTATAACTCTCACCAATGGCCTTACGTTTAGTGAATCAATATCGATCGATTTTGATTGGATACACAGATCCCACCATTGCCAGTTGGAATGTGAATCCGTGGGGAAAAAATCGAAAGCCGGATGTTCTTTATTGATGAGCAAGCCCATAGAACTGGGTTGATTGGGGAAATGAACCGGACTCCAGAAGACAGGTACAAAGCGGCCGTCTGTTCCCTTCAGATCTCTATAATCCGGGTTAAATAATACCGATTCCCCCTTGTTCAAGGCTTGTTGAGCTACCAATAGGGATCTGGTTACCAGTATCTCACCAGAATCGTCCGGCAGTTTATCGGGATAAACCCATATTGACCAATTGTTCTGATAATCTGTGCCAACCAGTTCCAGATTGATATTAAGTTTTTCTGCCCTTGAAGCTTTAATACGAAAATCAATATCTCCTAAGCCAGGGTTATTCCCAATCACCAGGTCGGTATTCTGCAATACACCTTTTGAAACAATCTCTCCTGATTCATTTGTAATACTCCAGTTTATATTTTGTGCTTGCATTTCCTTAAAAAAATTAGCCACCTCGATAGATGCATGGAAATTCTCTCCGTTCACATAAACTGCTTTGTCAAAACGAATTAAAGGCACTAACTCGGAATTAAACTCTCTGAATTCTTCAGCACTGATAATACCTTTTGATTTCCAAAAAGCATTTAGCAAACCGACAAGTGCTGTTCCCTGACCGGGAAAGTCTTGCAGTTGAAGCAACTGGAAGCCATCAAAAGAGGGTGTTTTGAGTGCTCTTTCAACCTCTTCTTTGTACAATATAGCTGCTAGTTTACCTGAAGCCTGAGTGAAATCATCAGCCAGATCAAGCATGTCCTTATCTTCTAAATCCTTTCTTATCGCGATAAAATTCAGTGGACTCAGTACACCGGTGTACTGATCAATTTCTTTTAAATCAGGATAAACCGCATATTGGCCAATTTCATGTGATATTAATGGAACTGGTACATGCTGACTGGTTTCGGTGTAATCTTTGCTAAAGTTTGGGGGTTCTGAATTGAAAATTCCTTGTCCACGTATCCATCCTTTATCTGTTTTTTGGCTTACAAAGAAGTCATCTTCTAGCTGTGCAACTGCACCCAATGGGTATTGGAAAGAGAAGCTGGTGGTGGTGTATAAATGTCGATCATCCTTTGCTCGCAATTCTGCAACCATGGAATTCATTAACTCCGGTGGACCATGCAGCTCATTTCCTAAAGACATCATGATAAATGAGGGATGATTTCCGTATTCTTCCAGCAACTTATTCGCTTCTTGCTTCAGGAATTCGGTAGTTCTTTCATCCTCCCCAAAGCGCAAGCTCCAATGGGGAAGCTCAACCTGGAAGTAAAATCCTGCTTCATCGGCCGCTTCGAAGGCGGCTTTCGGGGGACAATAAGAATGGAAACGCAAGTGATTCAGTCCATAGGCTTTTGCCTGCTTGATTAAGGTAGCCCATTCTGCTTTTTCAGTAGGCGGATATCCGGTGAGCGGAAATATGGCACACTCCAGGTTTCCACGAAGGAAAATTCTTTGTCCATTCAAAGAGAGAACACCCTGATTGTTTTGAATTTGGCTGTACCCAAATCGAACACTTGTGCTTTCATCACCCTTGGATATTATGAGTTGATACAGGTGAGGGTTAAACTCATCCCAGAGTTCAAGTTCCCCGTTTATCGGGATTAAGAATTCTTCTTTTTCAGCATCTATGCGCCCGTCGAGAACAAGAGTACCCTCAGAAGATAATATCCTGTAATCCTGATTATTATCAGACCATGAGTACTTTCGGAATGTGACTCTAATGTTATTTTCATCGATATTTGGATAGACACTAAGGTCTTCAATATTGTCTGCTTCGGCAGCGGTGAGTCTAATATTTCCAATGATTCCGTTCCACTTAATCTGTGTATGATTGGTGTAGGCATGAGCCATATCCTGATTGACAGGATCAGGGTATTTATCCCCTTTCACATTGATTAAGGGATATTTATTCGAATTGTCAATTCTGATTGTGAGTGTATGGATGCCAGGTTGAAGAATCTCGCTTAAGTCATAATAATGGGGAACAATTAAACTCTCCTGTTTTCCGATTCTTCGTCCATCCACATAGAGTTGTGATTCCCAAATAACGCGCTCCAGTTCAAGTTCAATTTTTTTGCCTTTCCAGGATCGAGGAATTTTGACTTGATTCTGATACCATGCTGCGCCTATGTATTGGTGCAAACGGGTTAGACCTGACAAAACATCATTGTTTAATTCGGGTTGCAGGGTAGTTTTCTTGCCCAATCCTGCATCGTCTAATGTTCCGGGAAGGTGAATCCTGATTTCTTCAAAACTTTGGCTTGCCCAATTCTCAGATCTACCAATATCAAGTGAATCAAGCCTTACGAACCAATCTCCATCAAGGCTTATATCAGTTTTTGATGACGACGCGCATGATGCCAGAATCAGCGAAAGAATAAAAAAAATTGAAATCTTGAGTGTTTTCATTTGAGTCCCCGTTCTGCCAATGAAATTAAATGTCTTGCCTCATTTTCGTTACGCTTCTGTAAATCATCCTCAAAAACTAGTAGCAAAGGAAGAGATGTTGCAAAATAATCTATTTGTGCTTCTTCTTTCAATTTTGCTTCTGCAAAAAGTTTTATTTCTTTCAAAAGCTGTTTTGCTTCTTGCTCTCTGCCAAGTTCTTTCAAGGAGAGAGCTTTGAAGTAAGACAATTCAGAGTAGCTACTCACAGCCATATCAATGAAATCACCTTCTTCGCTTATGCTTTCAGTAAAATATTCAATGGCCTTCTCCTGATCTTCAAGAGCTTTGCATGCCAGTCCTTTCCAGTAATTGATGTGTGCAACCGCCTGCAAGGGATGGTGCTTTTCCCCCAAATTATCAGGAGTATCCATCGATTTGTTAAAGTATCGCAGGGCTTCCTTTGGATCCCCGTTTTCCAGGGCTACTTTTCCAAGACTAAGGCAGGCATCCGTGTATTGCTTGAGTACTTTTCCTTCTCCTCCTTCCCAGGGATGAAAATTTCTATTCTCAAGAATATTAAGTGCTTCATGATATTCTCCATTGATGTTGTATAAGGCAGCCAGCTCAACAGAAAAATCATCACGTTCATTTATTAGATCCTTAATTATTAGCAGACTGTCCAGACGCTCCTTAGGGTTGTCATTCAACTTCTTCCTTAATTGATCGAATTCATAACTTATTCTCATGTCATTTGGAGCAAGTTCAATCGCTTCATTGAAGGCTCGTCTAGCTTTTTCTCCATCTCTGAAGGTATTCCAATAGGCGATTCCAAGGTTGCGGTAAAGCGTTGCGTATTCACATTTCATTTCTGCTGCCTGCTCCCAGACGAAAATGGCATCCTGATGGCGTTTAAGATTGAAATAGTAATTACCTAATCCATAGGCAGCAATAGCGTTAAAGGCTGGTCTATGCAAAACCCACTCCAGTACAATTTGTTCATATATCCTGGATGGAAAAAGGTAATCATAAGAAGCAGTTAGTGTGGTTTTAAGGATCTCTTCTGATTTTACCGATTGCCCCTGTTTGTCGTACAACCAAGCCAATATGAAAAGTGTCATCGTTGACTCTTTCATCGGATTTGGGACAGCACTCTCCGGAATATTCTCATGGTGATGTAACTCGATTATATCGATGGCTTCGGAATAATATCCGGCTTCAGCATAATCAAAAGCTATATCAATAATAGTTTGTGCGTCATTTCTTGATGAACTTAAAAAGGCCTGATACTCATCTGTTAGTTTAGCAGTCTCAAATCCAGCCCATTGATCAAGTGGATCTTCGGAAAACAGATCATCGAGGCATTTTTTAGCGTGTTCAGGTTTCACTTGATGCCTGAAGATGATTGCTTTAAGAATTTTAGCTTTATTGTTCTTTCTGTTGGTATCAAGCGAGGCCTCAATATGTTCCAGCGCAGTTTCATATTCTCTATTTTTACAGTCAATAGCAGCAAGGTGATAATAGGCTTGAGAGCGCCACTCATAATTCCATGTTGCTTTATAAAAACATGTATATGCTTCTTCTATTTCCCCTGAAAAAAAACTAGCCAGACCGCAGAAATAGTGAGCTTCTCCGGTTGCCGGATTCGGATGATATTGAGTAATTATATCAATAGCTGTTTTAAAATATTTCACCGCACTTTCAAAAAGTCCATTCTTCAGCTTTACTCTCCCCAGAGCAATATAAGACTTGTAACTTTTAGGGTCACGTTTTATGGCTTCTTCCCAGTATGGTTCGGGATAACGTGTTGGATGCCTGTTCAACTCCAGGTGTTCTCCAATTAATTCGAGCTCATTGGGGCTATTAATTTTTTTGGCTTGTTTAGGTTCTTCGGCAACTTTTCGTTTTCTCTTCAAATCCTGCTCGCGATGGTGATAGCTTAGTTGTACCTTGCCGGTCTT
>CAYUNU010000292.1:0-5090 GCA_964446195.1 uncultured Porphyromonadaceae bacterium
TCATCTGGAAGTGAATGGCTTGGCTTATCCAATGGGCCTGGAAGACGGACCTAAGGGTGAGACGTATCCAATGTTTTACACATATTGCCCTGCACTGGATCAGTTTGTTTACAGTGAGTTGAATAAGGGGCTTTATCCCTACTATTATCTCGAAGCCAATCTTCAATACCTGAAGGAGAATGCCAGGCTGGCTATTAAATATGGGATGGTACCCGGATTACTTTGTTTTGAGCCAAGAACGGTTCCGGAGAAATTCTTCGAAAAATACCCAATGCTTCGAGGGGCAAGAGTTGATCATCCGTTCAGGAGTTTCAAGCCTCGTTATAACATGACCATTACTCATCCTAAAGTTAGGGAGCATTATGCCGAGATGGTAAATAAGCTTATGGAGGAAGTGCCTGAACTAGGCTTTTTAAATGTCTGGACCAACGATAGCGGGGCAGGTTTTGAACATACTAAATCATTATATGTTGGAAGAAACGGAGGGGCATATTTAATCAGGGAATGGAAAGATGATGATGAGATTTCCAGGCTTGCAGGTGATAATGCTTTACGCTTTTTAAGAACTCTTAGGGATGCAGGACGAAAGGTGAATCCTGATTTTAGAGTTATCACCCGATTGGAATCTTTTTATGGAGAGCATGAGACAATAGTTAATGGGCTTGGAGATAAGCTGGATATTGAGACATCCAGTCTTGTTCAGCGAGGATGGGAAATGCCTTATCACCATCCAAAATATGAGGATCAGTTTGATGTTAATGGAGGGTCGGTATACCAGCGTGAGTTCTATCCTGAGGAGATGGATCATATTAATGAACTAAAGGAAAAGGGAAGCAGCACATCCATCTATTTTGGCTATGGTCCACAGGTAATGTTCGCTCCACTATTAGGGATACCTTATCCCTGGCTGACTTATCAGCGATTGAAACAGCTAAATGATCAGGGTGTAGAACAGCTGGCGCACATGGGTGGATCGGTGCCACCGGAGTTAGCACCTTTCAATATTAACCATCGTATTCTAAATGCGTTTCAATTTGATGGGGAATTAAATCCTGATGAGTTTAGTAGGAGTTACGCTATCAAGCATGCCGGAACTGACGACGCGGATAAATTGGTCTCTGCCTGGAAACTTACAGAAGAAGCAATATTGGGCTTCCCTAATGTGTCGGCTTTATATTCAACCATTGGCTTTGCCTGGTACCGTTTGTGGACCAGACCTTTGGTGCCGGATATTGAAGCTATTCCACAAAAGGAGAGGGATTATTATGAGAACTTCATGTGCACCACACCACACAATCCTAATAATGTAGATTTAGGAAAAGATGTGTTATTTAGATTGATCACCCCTGAGAAAGGAGCGTGGTTAAGGCAGAGTATAGATCAAAACGTATGGGAACCACTCGACAGAGCTATTGAATTGTTGGAGGAGGCAAAAGAGGGGATTCTTTTTGATCAGAAAATCAGGATAGAGGCTCTTAAATGTTGGATGATGACTCAGAGGAATGTTGCTGCCTGGGTGAATTATGTTTACGGGTATATGGAAAGCGCAGATTCAGAAGGAAGAGCTTTAAACAAGGAGAAGGTGAAAGGAGTAATTCTTGCAGAAGTTAAAAACACTAAAGCTCTCTTAAACTTGCTGGATAGTGGTATTGAGTTTATGGCAGTAACTGAGAAGGGGGAAACTCCATTAGTTTATGGTGACAATCTGACTAAGCTATTAATGAATAAGTTAGCTCTGATGGAGCAGCATATGGATGATGATCCTTTTATAGATCATAATTACATTGAAAGGAAGGCCGGGGAGCCTATAACATAAGTAGATATGCAATTCAAAATCGGGATAGATAATTATGGTTTATATCCTCTGAACCTGGATCCTATGGAGACACTTCAGTGGGCTCATGATAATAAAGCAGAGGGGGTAGCTTTTTCCGGGCTTAATGAGGAGATGAGGTCGAAGTGCTCCTCTGAGTATCTTAAGAAAATGGCTGGATTTGCCGCAGACCATGACCTGTATCTCGAGTGGGGAGGCGGTCAGCATATCCCCAGGGATATGACGAGCTGGGAAAAGAAGGATACTTTTTTGTACAATAAAAAGTCGGCTGAGGAAGCCAATGTATTAGGTGTTGATATTATAAGATCATGCTCTGGTGGCTTGATGAGATGGGACCCCAACAGTCTCTCTACCAAACAACTGATGGAGGAGATGGCTGATGAGCTGAGCCTTCAGCTACAAATGCTCAGAGATCACCAGGTAATATTGGCTATCGAAACTCATTTTGAGTTCACCACGTTTGAGCTTCTCAAAGTTTTTGAATGGTGTGGGGTAGAGCCAGGCGACTGTCTGGGTATATGTTTGGATACCATGAACCTCCTAACAATGCTTGAGGATCCTTTGAGTGCTACAGATAGGGTGTTGCCCTGGATTGTTTCAACTCATATAAAAGATGGTTGTAGCCTGACGGCGGACCATGGCTTGAAAACCTACACTGCTCCTATCGGTTCTGGTGTTCTTGATCTGGTTCCAATCGCCGGTAAACTGAAAGGTCTGGATAGGCCGATTAATCTCTCCATAGAGGATCATGGAGGAGATTTTGATCTTCCCATATATGATCCTCGTTTTTTACAGGAATTTCCTGATTTGTCGACCAGCGAATTAGGCCTTTTAATGGATTTGGCGAAAAAATCCGGGAAGCTTTTGGAGGAGGGTGTATGGGAGCCAATGGTCAGGGAGGATTGGCCGCTTCATTGTGAAAAGAGAATTATAGATGATATTGAGAGTTTGAAAGGAATTATACATGGCTGATCATCAAAGATTTAATATTAAGAGCTTGTCTGATTTGATAAATTTATCTGATCATTTAAACCTTGATATTCCTATAAGTGAGGACCTTGATATTCTTTTTCAAGCTATCAATATAGGTGATAAAACAGTGCCCAACCGCCTGGCAGTGCAGCCAATGGAGGGGTTTGACAGTTTGAATGATGGTTCTCCGGGCGAATTGACTTTCAGGAGGTATAAGAGATATGCCAGAGGTGGAAGCGGTATGATATGGTTTGAGGCTTGCAGTGTGATGCTGGATGGCCGATCTAATCCTCATCAGTTGATGATAAGTAGGAGCACTCTGGATGGATTCAAGAGATTGGTGGATGATACCCGAGATACTGCTCTCGGAGCATCAGGAAGCTCTAACATACCCTATCTGGTTTTGCAATTAACCCACTCGGGGCGATATAGTAAGCCGGAGGGTAAACCTTTAGGCAAGTACTTTACGAAAAACAAATACCTGGATCCCAATAGCATTTGTTCATCTTTGTTCAGTGATAATGAGATAGAAAATATCAGGGATAAGTATTTTGAGGCTATGCTTTTGGCTGAAGAGGCGGGTTTTGATGCTGTTGATTTAAAGATCTCTCATGGTTATCTCTTACATGAGATTATGGTCTCTTATGAAAGAAAGGACAGTCGATTTGGTGGGGACTACGAGAACCGTATGTCTTTTATCAGGGAGCTGGCTGGTTTTCAGACTAAAATTGAAAAGAGTATCCGATTGAATGCCACTGATATGATTCCTTACCCCTATGGATATGGAATGAAAACGGATGGGTCAATGGTGACGGATTTGTCTGAACCATTTTCATTGATAAAAGAATTAGGAGGGGAGGTACCTTTATGGAATATCACAGCAGGGATTCCCTATTATAATCCCTATATTAATCGTCCTTATGATAAGGGTTTAAAGGGGTCGCCTATTCCTCCGGAGCACCCTCTGGAAGGTGTTTCCCGCTTGATTAATCTGGCAGGAGAGATACAGCTGAAATTTCCACATCTGCCAATCGTTGGTACGGCTTATTCATGGCTAAGGCAATTCTATCCTTATGTAGGGGCTGGGGTGTTGAAAAGCGGAAAGGCTTCTTTTATTGGGCTTGGAAGGAGTGCCTTTGCTTATCCTGATGCAACAAAAGATCTTCTTAATAAAGGTTATTTGGATCCTAAAAAAGTTTGTGTGTCATGTTCTCAATGCACACAATTTATGCGCAATGGTGTGCCATCAGGATGTGCCATAAGAGATAAGGATCTATATAAGATTAACAGATGAAAAAGGATAAAATCAGGATAAAAAATATTGATTATCCGGTATATTCGGTTAATAGTCTGGTTGTTGGGACTGGAGCAGCCGGGCTGAATGCTGCCTTGCAGCTTTATGAGTCGGGGATTAAAGATATTGTTATTGTTACTGAAAAATTGGGAGCCGGGACATCTAACAATGCAGGATCAGATAAACAAACATATTATAAGTTGTCACTTGACAGTCAGTCTGTTGATTCACCGCTAAAAATGGCGCAGGATCTGTTTAATGGAGGCAGTATGCATGGTGATATTGCTTTGTGTGAAGCTCAGTATTCGATGCCATCCTTCTACAATCTTGTACGGCTTGGGGTTCCTTTTCCTCATGATGATTATGGTGCTTTTCCGGGTTATATAACTGATCATGATCCCATGGGCCGGGGAACATCAGCGGGTCCCCTTACTTCGAAATTTATGGTGTCGGCACTCCTGAAAGCTGTAAGACAAGCTGATATTCCTATTCTGGAAACATTTCATGTTATTGCTTTGCTTGCTGCTCCTGATGATAATGGAGATAAGAGAGTTAGAGGAGCTATTGCCATAGATGCCAGTCGGGTAAACTACGAAACAAATGGTTTGGTTTTTATAAATACCACTAATGTTCTTCTTGCCAGTGGAGGACCGGGCGGCTTATATAAGTATTCTGTTTATCCCCAATCTCAAACAGGATCTATTGGGATGGCTATACGTATTGGAGCTACGGCACAAAACCTCACAGAGTCGCAGTTTGGGATTGCCTCAATAGTCCATCGTTGGAATCTCTCAGGTACTTACCAGCAGGCTATACCCAGGTACTTTTCCACAGATAGCAATGGGAATGGTCAGAAAGAGTTCCTTAATGAGTTTTTTCCTGATCTTAACAAGCTATGCAGTGCCATCTTTTTGAAAGGATATCAATGGCCTTTTGACCCGCGCAAGATTGTTGATTTTGGTTCTTCTCTTATCGACTTATTAGTTTATA
>CAYUNU010000293.1:0-5067 GCA_964446195.1 uncultured Porphyromonadaceae bacterium
GAAGCGAAGATTCAGGAACGCGATGCACAGGTAGAAAGGATCAGCAGTGAGCCACCCCGAACAGGTAGAAATGCAACAAAAGTAATTCTCTACTTACTCCGGGAACTGATCCGATAAATCCTTCCAGTCAGGATTTATTGTTTCTATTAATTCATTCTTCCAATCCCTTCGCCAGCCTTTCAACTGCTTTTCTCTGTCAATCGCCTTGCATATCTCATCAAACGACTCAAAATAGACAAGCTTCGAAACGTTGTAACGTTTAGTAAAACTGGCATTCACATGATTTTTATGCTCCCATAAACGCCTATTGAGATTATTAGTTACACCAATATATAAAACAGTATTTTCTTTTGATGTCAAAATATAAACATGATGCATAAGTCAACAAATTGAAGGTTTCTATATTAGTATAGATGCAGAAAACAAGGTAAGATGGAAAAATTTACATCATTTTTTTTGAAACATTTTTGACTAAAGTGCTACGCATAAAACACCGAAGTACCAAGAAAGCCCTTTTGTTGCATTTCTACCTGTGCTACGTGTAGCACTAATGATCATTTCTACCTGTGCACTGCGTTCCTGAATCTCCGCTTCGCTTCGTTCAGGATGACACTTAGGTCTTTTGGGCATTGGTTGATATGAGGGCTTTTTCGCATAGTAGTGCAATAAGTTAAGGGTGCTTTTGCCTGGCTATTTTGGCCAATGAAACCGTCATCAATTCTTCCGCACTAAGAAACTATACCGTAAATCACTCGACCTGAGCCTTAAAAGATACACCCCCGAGGCTAAATGACCCAAGCTAACACTAAGAACCTGGGCCCTGGATATGTCCTCGCTCACAACAAGCTTGCCGTTCAAATCCACAAGCTCCACAACCCAATTGGTCTGCAGCAAACTGAGAAACTCAACATGAAGTTCATCAATAACGGGATTGGGGAAAATCTTACAGAAATCCTCAAACCTAAAATCAGGATATTCATTACTGCTTTCGAAATCAAAAACATCTTTTAACTCCTGTTCGAAAGTGGAACGGCGCTCTAATAGGAAAAACATTATCTCGTTAACATTACTGTACCACTCATCCACATCCTGAGGGCTCCTCCATCGTGCAATCTGTGCCGGAATGGCATCCTTATACTCCAAAAAATACTTGTCCAAAAGATTGCCAAGATTAACAGGATTAAAAAGAGTCTCCCTCATATTCTCCCACTCAGCCAGGAACATATCAACGAAGCCGGAATTCTCGCATAAGGCCTTAAACAAAACCCCATGTGGAGCATCTGATTCTAAAAGCTTTTCGACAGAGGTGTCATCAGGATTTCTTAAACAAGCATCAAAATCATAAAACATCCATTTCCAAGGGATGCCATGGGGCTCACTTCTCCATATTTTATAGTTATTTTGAGGCCAATCCTGATTTATAATAAATAGCTCAAACAAGGTGTAGTGGATAAAATTTTGAAGATCGATTTGTGCTATAACCTTCTGATAATTTAGCATATCACCCAGACTATTAGCCCGACAAAAATCCAGGAGATCACGAAAATCATCATCCCCCTCCCAGGTCGCTTCAACAATCTCAACATCCTCCTCCTCAAAACCATAATGATCTTCGAGATAATACTCGTCCTGCCTTTCCCTAACATTACTCAAGCCCCAAAACTCACCATTGAGATACACAAAAACAGGCCGATTCCTTTGGTAATCTATGTTGGGATACCGACTGCCAATAAGCTCATGCAAAAACTCATCCTGAAAAACTGTGTTCCTGTGAAACCAATGTACCATTCCCGAACGAAGTAATAAACGCTTAAAAGAGGATGGTCCTTCATCTCCAAAAACCGGATAAGTGATCCTGCTATTCCCATATTCCGAACGAGCATAAATCCTTAGCGATTTCTGCGGGTTCTGTCGGGTGTACCCACCATGAATCCTAAGTCCAATATCCTGATTTAAAACTACTTCTCCCGACTGATCAAAATAACAAATGTGCCCGAGCCTTTCCCAATCCTGCCCCGTTTCATAATAATTACCCGTTGTTTCCGGTTTATCCTTATCGAACTCTTTCCCGGCAACATAGATCCCCGAATCATAGCTAAATAAATCCATGCTGTCAGCAAGCACACTAACAATAGGCAACATGAGCTCTTCATCACTGATCTTGTAAACCAAAATCAAGGAATCCGTAGCAATGCCGTTTTCACCAAAAACTCTTATCCTGATGACACTCAATCGATCAATATCTTCATCAGGTGCCCTCCAACCAAATTCCCAGTTTGGCCAAACCTTGGGTGCATAAATAATATTGTTAGTGGGTATAAGACTGTATTTCATTGGTGGGTAAGAAAAACCAATGGGAAGGGAATCCATGTAAAGGGCGCTGCTTAAATCAGGAGTATTTCCATCAATGGTGTACCTAAGCTCAGCATCAGAATATACCTTCAGATAAAAGGGTTTGTCATAAACCCCGGATGGGTGGGAAACACTGATCGATTGGGCATTAATACAAGCGCCCGACAAAAAATAAATGCCGACAATAAGTACTACTTTACAAATATACATACCTAAGTACAGTCTATATGAAGCCAAAAACAAGCGGTAAAACAAATACTGCGACCACAATCCATAGCACATAGACAAATAAATATTTACCCACGGATCGCTCTACCAATTCAATGGAAGCTCCCCTGTAGTAACACCTGAATAGTCGGCCTGAAATGATTACCAAATTAACAAAAACCAAAATATTGGTGACAATCACAGCAATACGATTGGGCGTTAATCCATGGAATAAACGTGATGTAATGACCACAAGCGCAATGATATTAATAATAATAGCCAGCAAAGCCAGTAGGAATAAAACCAGTATACTGTTTTTCCTGATTTTCTTCTTGTCCAGCTCGGAAATAGAGAAAATGATAATAACCAAAACAGCTATCAGCATAGCATTGAAGATGATCAGAAACTCACGGTTCTCCATGATGCTGATCTTCGTGAAAATCAGAGAGATCAGATAAACAAAAAGAGAAAGAAGTACCAAAGGGGTAAAAACACGTGCAATAACAGGAGCCACCTTCCTGGTTACATCAGGATACAGGCGTATAAGGAAAAATGAAACCACAGGCGATACTACAGCACCCGACATCGCTATGTATTCAATATAAAAATCCTCAATATCCATCCCGATAACAGAGAATAATCCCAGGGTAATAGCTGTGAGCAATCCCCCGGCAATAAGTATCAGCCCGGTCATGATAACCAGCTCGCCATTAAAACGTATAAAAGCCATCCGCTTGCCTGCATCCCGATAATCAAACTTCATCCAGATCAGCCCCCAGAAACACCATAAGAGCAATGGAAGATGAATAATCGCCAGCAGTATAGAGTCGCTCTGGGTATCCGGCAAGAGGTTGATATACACAACCGAAGCAGCAAGCAGAACAAGATAAACCATTATCTGCCTCAGAACGAAAGTGCGGTTTACCCACATAGTATATAGGATGATGCCATTAACAACGATCCATGGCAGATCACGGGGATAGAAAAAATCAGGATTAACAGACCCAAAGATCAAAGGCACCTTTGCCAGAAAAGCCGTCAGGATAGATATCCCCAGCATCAAAGCCAGGTCCTTTTTGAAAAAGCCACTGTTCTCTTCCGGCTGCACCTTTACCAACCTCACCTTCCAGAAGCGAACGAGCTCAGTGTCAAACTGATCAGCTATCTCAACAAATTCTTTTTCGAAACTCGACTTATCTTCACGGTAAAGCCGCTCAAGCTCTTCGGGATCATGGATACATTTACTTAATCGGTTTTCCATTTAATATTGGTTTATTGGATGTTACAGGTAAATGAATAACGATCCTTCGATGGCTTTAGTATTGTCCCAACTAATCCGCTAGCACCCAAACCACACCATCAAAACCCAGAAAGGCAATAACACCCCTACCCTCCTGTACATACAGATTAGGCTTGCCTGCCGACTCATAATACCACACATCCCGATAGCTTTGTCCATTGATCTGCATCTCCTCAGCAAAAGAGGCCGTTTCGTTATACCAGAGATCCTCGTGCTCAACAGCCGTGCCCCTGCCATTGGCAACAAGCAGAATAGATCCCTCAATACTCGGATTATTAGTGCTTCGATAATCCTTTACGGTAGATGTGTAGCCAACCCTGTCATATACCTCCAGAACCTCTGCCCCATCCTTAACAAAACGATCAACATACAAGGAGATAGACAGAAAGTAAGTTATATCCTCACTCACAACACTATACTCAACCACATATCTCTCGCTTCGATATACCTCCTTAGCAATATCACCCACTTTATTCCCCTTACATATATCCCGATAAGTCTGATCCACCATCTCATCCCTGCGAATACCCTCCGCAAAACGCAAAGTATCACCTACAGAATTCTCAAAAATCAATTCATCAACACCAATATAGGGATACCAATCAGCCTTGCTCTCCTCCAGCAACACAAAATCACCCAGATCCACATCCGAACCACACTTGTCACAAGCCCCAAGAACTAGCAAGCCAAACAAAGCAATACTCCCAAAAACGAACCTCATAAGCCAATATTAAAATTTAAAAAACTAATATATCCTGATCTAAATAAGAGTCCTATCATTCCTCCACGACCTGAAAAAAGGTCCCCCGATCCAAATTCACTGCTTCAATCTTATTATCAGTCTCAAGTATCCTGATGTATTTGTTTATCTCAACTATCGGCAGATCCAATATTTCGGAGAGATCATCTACAGTACATGGCCTCCTCGAAACAGTTCCCAAAATAGCATTCTCAATATCCTTCCTGAAAGATACAGCTTTATGCTTCTTATTCACGGCAGCTATAATCTCCACATTATCAAGCTCCAGCAAGGACATAACTTTTTCGAGCTCAACCCGACTGGCAGATACAAGATTATCCTCGGCTCCCGGCCTGTCGAGAGTGTTGAGCTGGACAGAATCAGGATTTATTCTTTTTATCGCCCTCCCCAGAGCAAGTATCTCATCTTCATTATAATTATATCCGGGTAAGATAAACACCTCCAGCCA
>CAYUNU010000294.1:0-5065 GCA_964446195.1 uncultured Porphyromonadaceae bacterium
AAGCACCAACACCTGCCAGGATATTTCCTTGTGGACCATGATGTCCTCCCCAGTGAGTGCTGCTGATATTAACTGAATCACCATTGTAAGGCTCAGTACCACGACGTGTCTGATGACACTCCGCACAAGCATTACCTGAACCGGCAAGATCAATAGTTGTCATATGGTTATCCATAAGCAATTTCACAGGATCCCCACCGCGTAGAGCATAATCCGGAAAATCAGCTTCATCTAATGAACCGTGGAAATCATGGCACATATCACATTTAAAGGCTACTGGAATAGCAATATTTCCAGCTGTAGTGTCTCTGCCAGTCAACATTGTTTCCATTGCTCCCTGGTATGAATGGCACTTAGCACAACCACTTCTTCCACCAGCATAGCCAACATTTGGTCCAACACCGTGAGCAGACATAGCAAATTGTGATTTTACTGTGTTTTTGTTATCCATTGTATGGCACTCAATACAAAAACTGTTGGCATCAACACCATCTGTTCCATCAGTTCCATCTAAACCTGGAGCACCATCTTCACCCGCCGGACCTACAGGACCCTCACAACTTGGCATCACAAGCAGCAAAGCAAAAACAGCTAAAGCGCTGAATACTAATAAACTTAATCTCTTTTTCATATCCTCTGATTTTTATTGTTTTTCTGGACGTAAATTACCAATAAGATTAACTCAGCTTTGGACTACACGGTAGTTTCTAACACAAAAATAAAAGTTATAATCTCACCTTTATTGCCTTATATATCATTCAATGTATGACATATATCATAAGGCGCTTGATTTATCTCAACAATACCCTTAACTTTACAATTGAATAAATTAGACTATGGACTATATATCAGAAAGCTTCACTTGTAAGCAATGTATCAAGAAGTGCCACTTATTTAAGACCTTGACACAAGAACAATTAGACGAAATATTCGAACATCGCTATGACACCTCATTTCGCAAAGGGGAAGTGATAGCGAAGCAGGGAACACCTATGTCAAATGTTGTTTCTTTATCTGAAGGCTTGGCAAAACTGGTTCTGGAGACACCCGGGAAACCTGATATATTGCTTACCCTGGTAAAGCCAACAACACTCATCACCTCACCTGGAATGTTTCTCGACAACCGCTATCACTTTTCGGTAGTATCACTAACAGATACCAAGGCTTGCTTCATCAACATGAATATCATCCGTAAAATGTTCGAACAGAATAAGGAATTCGCGAAAAGTTTTCACAAGAGCATTGGTGAGAGGTCCGTTATGTTATACGATAGATTTCGAAATATAATTCATAAAAACATGGCAGGTAGGATTGCGGATGCGATTCTCTTCCTCCACTATGAAATATATAAAAAACTGGAATTTAAAATGGACATGAACCGCACTGAGCTTGCTGAGTATTCCAACATGACTAAAGAATCTGTCAGTCGCATACTTAAAGAATTCAAGGATGAGGGGATTTTTGATCTGACCCATGATAAAGCCAGAATATGTAATCTTGAAAGACTTGAACAAATAGCCCGTAATGGATAATAAATTGTTGGTTGTAGGCTTATTGTGATCCAACAAATATTTTCTATTTTTACATGTCCTCCCTGAATAACATCATATTATTATGTCATGTAATCGCCTAATTGCATTAATCCCAGGCATTCTAATCCTAATTTTCCTCAGCTCCTGCAAAGAGAAGGTCCCGGTAAATACTGCTCCAATAGCTGTTTTCACTGCCGGAAGTAATACAGGGACAATTGAAACTTTATTTACTTTTGATGCCTCAGGATGTTCGGATCTTGAAGATCCTACAGAAGATCTGATGGTTAGATGGGACTGGGAGAACAATGGGTTTTGGGATACGGAATTCTCCACTCAAAAAATCATAAAAAAGGGATTCGGGAAAACAGGTTTCTATAAGGTTACTATAGAAGTGATGGACACTGACGGGCTCAGCTCAAAATACTCCGAAATCATCAATGTAGAAGACTATTTTTTGATTGACTCCAGAGACAAAAAGCAATATAAGACGGTGAAAATAGGTACGCAACTATGGATGGCAGAGAATCTGAATTTCATTACAGACCAAGGCTCCTACTGTCATAATAATGACTATGATATTTGCTTCACATATGGCCGTCTTTACGATTGGGAAACAGCCTCATACTCATGCCCAAACGGCTGGCATTTACCAAGCTTAGAAGATTGGAACTTACTGTTTGATTTTCTGGGAGAGAAAGAGGGCGACCAGTTGAGATCTGATCATGACTGGTTAGCTGAAAGCAATGGGACAAACAGTAGCGGGTTCAACGCACTACCAGCCAGTTACCTAACTGAATATGGAGAGTTTATGGCTATTGGCGGATACGCATTCTTCTGGACATCCACAGAAAACAACGCTAATTCGGCCTGGAGTGTTATGCTGTCCTACAACACCGAAGGTTCAGAAAAGAATTTTTATAATACAAAGAATGCCTTTTCAGTTAGGTGTTTGAGGAACTAATAATACATCCAATACCCTTTAAGCTTACCAAGAGTATTAAACTCCAGAGCCGGGAATGGCAGTTTAATAAATGCCATGGCCTGTAAAACACCATTTAGAAACCTGGAATTAGTGTGTATTTTCGTCCAATCGATATCCAGGGATAATAAAAACTGCCTGTACCTCTCTGTCTCCGGTATTACAACCCCTCTGAAGTATCTCCGGTTGGTAAATTCACCATACATGCCATTTGCACTGTATCCAACGGAAAGGTTAAGCCAATCAGGGAGCTTGTCATGCATAACAAATCGGTTTACATTCCCTGATATCCAGAAAGTAAGACTATTATAGTCATAGAATAATGACTCAAAGATGTTATTACCCAGATAACCATTTGCTAAGGGAGCATACTCCGATTGCGACATAGACATTTTATACTTAAACACTTGATCATCAAATAGTAATTCCTGACCAATCAAAAAAGCTGCTCCGCTGGTGTTGGCTACAATATCCCCCCAGGAGAAGCCCCAGCCCTCATACAATCCATCGAAAACTTCAATGGGAGCCTGAAGCAAGAAACCCAGGGTACCTCCATATAAAAGCGACTGCTTTTTAGGAACACCTGACCTCCTTAACCAATGATACCCGATGTAACTCTCTAAATATGATCCGAAAGAGTGGCCAAATTTATCAACCTGCAGGTAACCACTGTTGTCATTATAAAAATGAAAAGGGACTCGCTCATGATCCTTATACCATAGAAACTGCAGGTAGGACATGCCTCCAAAATAAAAAACACTCTCCGAAACAATGGCAGTGGTGAGCATCCTCTTATTTATTTCATCAGGATAATTCTTGTTTTTAACTACCTGGCTCCGGGAAGGTGTAAATGCTATTAGACTGACTAAAACACAAAAAATGATTCGCTTTTTTTTCATAAAATTGCAGAGCATTCAATATAGGATGCTTTAATTACAATATATGAATTTCCGCGAACTGGCACAAGAATTTATTGATCAGGAAAAGCAATTCCACTTAGGTGATCTAACAACAGAAAAGCCTCATCATCTGACGATTAACCTTAGTAAGAAAATAAAGCTTGATACTGAGGATGGTGTATTGAACCTGCTGGAAGTAGACCAGGACATTATTCCCGTTGCAAAAATGGCAATTCAATCCCCGGAATATGACCAGTTGATCAGCTCTATGCTAGTTTGCATCGGACAAGGAAAAACTATTTGCTTTTCCAGTTGTGGTGCTTCGGGCCGACTGGCGATTATTCTGGAAGCTATGTGGCGGGGGTTCTGCCAAAAAGAAGCAGCAAGTCATCCAGAGAATGGGGCTTTCTTCGAGAGATTGGAAAACCAGGTATTTAGCATTATGACCGGCGGTGATCGTGCCCTAATACGATCGGTTGAAAATTTTGAAGATTATCAAATTTTTGGAAGACAACAGTTTATTGATTCTGGTCTTGGAAAAGGAGACATGCTAATTGCCCTTACCGAAGGGGGTGAAATATCTTCAGTTATAGGTACGATGAAGGAAGCTCTTGATAAAAAGAGTGTTGTGGCTATGATCTACAATAACCCTCCTGATGTTCTGATTAATAAATTTGATAGATCACGTGATGTTCTCACTAATCCTGATATTATAAAGTTGAACCTTACAACAGGTCCTATGGCACTTGCCGGGTCAACTAGAATGCAGGCTACAACAATAGCCATGCTGATTGTCGGTGCAGCCATGGAGGAATGTTTTACCAGAATTGTAAAGAAGGGAGATAAGCCGAAGAACCGATCATATTATCCTGAGCAATTTGAAAGCCTTTTGGCTCAGCTTAACAAACCTGAATGCACCAAAGCTATCACCAAGTTGATTGATATTGAATCCGATTGTTACAGTCAATCCGGCAGGGTAACCTATGTTGCTGACCAATATTTACTCGACATATTCTCAGACACAACAGAGAGAGCACCAACCTTTATGATACCCCCATTCAGGCAGTACGATGATCTCTCCAGTCCTGTTCCCTGGGTTTTTGCTAAAGATCCCTTGCGAAAATCAGCAGATGCCTGGATACACTTATTGAAAAGACCTCCTCGTGGCCTCAACTGGTCGAAGGAGGATTATCAAAAAATGGGCGTACCAAAAGAAATGGAAGAGAGAGATAGCACTCTGAATAATGATCAAATTCTGAAATTTTTTATAGGCAATGAGGATGAGCCCTCCAGATATGAGTGCCCAAAATCTCTCCTGCTCCGAATCTCAATAAATGAGCCTGAGAATATTGAATTTAATAAATGGTGGGAAAAGCACGAATCGAAATTTGGTAAATCTCTAATGCTAGCTGTAGGTCACTCAATTTCTAACACAAAAAATCCTGATCTTATTAATATTCCTATTGATTTTCCGATGAGCTCGACAATGCTATTTGAACATCTGGCTATAAAGCTCATTTTTAATACATTATCAACAGGAACAATGGCAAAGATTGGTCGGATAAAGGGCAATTGGATGATTCAGCTAGATGCCACCAACAAAAAATTATGCGACCGTGCCACGAGGGTAATAGCCCATTTTGCCAATATCCCGT
>CAYUNU010000295.1:0-3386 GCA_964446195.1 uncultured Porphyromonadaceae bacterium
GAATAGATTATGTTGCCCCCCATCTTAGCAAGGATTACTACGGAAAACTTGCGCATTTCTATTCCCAGGCCATCCTAGACGAGCTAGACAATAATACCAGCCGCAGAATCTACAAGATAGCCTGCAGCTACATCGTGAAAATAAGAAAGTTAGGAGAATTTGAAATTGCGTACAAACTAATCCGCGATTTAAGGAATATGTATCCTCAACGAACCGCCCTGATCCAGGAGTTGGACGAGCTATAGGCTGTAATCATCTCATATGACTGATTGAGATTCCATCAGGATGATTTACATTGCGGTTGAATAATGTAAGGTTAACCTTGATCTCCTGATATCGTTTCGTTAACACAATATTATATCAATGCCCTGCCACTTTACAGCATAACACCACGCACTCAACAATAATCTAAGCGCAGTTATCGTTTTTAAATTGATTTGCACCTAGATTAAACTAATTTAATAGTTGAAAAGCACGCCATCCCCCTGCTGTGCTCCAGGCTATAAACTGAAATATGAAAATCTCCAACTGTGCTATTGCATTGATCCTGATTATAATGGCAAGCTGCCAAGCAGACAATAAATCTGTCACAACTTATACACTTAGTCGGAGTGATTTTTCAGAACTGATTTATGGGATAGGCACTCTCCAATCGGCTAACAATAACGTTATTGTAACCCCCCGAATCCCTAGCTCTTCTATCAAGATCACCCATCTTGGGAAAGAAGGCACCCAGGTTAAAGCAGGCGATACAGTGTGTATCCTCGAGGCAAATGACATTAAGAGTCAATATGATCTGCAAGTTGAAGGCTTACAAAAACTTGAAGCCGACCTTGTGAAACTGGAGGCAGCAAACGCTGTGGCTCTGGCTCTGCTCCAGGCCACATTGGAGGAATTCAAGGCTGAGAAACGTCTATCAAAACTCGATTCTCTCCAGATGAAATTCTCTTCGGAGAACAAGAGTCAAATAAAAAAGCTGGAGGAGAGAATAAATGAAATCCAACAGCAGAAAACTATCCGAAAGATGGAGGCCCAAAACATAATTAACAAACAGTCGGCCAGAGCCTTACAATCTCAGATAATTCAAAAAAAACAGGTAATAACCCGTTTTCAAGACCTTTTAGATCAACTCACCCTCAAGGCAACAGCTCCCGGAATGCTCCTTCACGCCAGATCACCTATGCGAACAATCATTAGCTCCGACGGAGAGATATCAAGTAGTGGGGGTGATAAGATTACAGTAGGTTCGTCGGTTGGAATAAGCATGCCACTAGTGCAACTACCCGATCTGGATAGTATGCAGGTAGTAATAATGCTGCAAGAGGCCGAATATAAAAGAGTCCAGAAAGGACAAAAAGTCGTGATCAAATCTGAAGCTCAGCCCGACCTGGTAACCTGTGGCACGGTGAAAAGCAAAACCCTGTCCAGCTCACCCCTGGCTTATAACTATAAGGTGAAAAGTTATAAGATTGTGATTGATATCGACAGTCTGGATAATCACTTTCTACCCGGACTGAGTGCCAATTGTGAGCTGATAGTTAAGGAGGTTAATGATACTATTGTTGCTCCTGGAATTGCAATTTTCGAAACAGACAGCACAAAGTTTTTGTATGTCAAAAGAGATAAATATTTCGAAAAACAAATAATCGAAACTGGTAGCAGTAATCAATCTGAGACTATTATTTCTAAAGGTCTCGTTGGCAATGAAACCATAGCCTTACTTGAACCGCCAAAAAGCCAAATACGTAAAACTCAAAGAACAAAAAATGAATAAACTTCTAATCATATGTGTAATTTTTGGGTTTGTAGCATGCAATTCCAATAATACAACGGATATCCCAACCACCGAGGTTAGGAGGGGAACCTTTGTAGAAGAAATAACCGAGGAAGGAAGTGTTAGAGCAATTAATAACACGTCTATCACAACTCCAAAAATATCCTATCGCTATGGCACAATGAAAATTTCATCAATAGTGGAAGATGGAACGGAGGTACATACAGGTGACACCTTGATAGTATTCAATCCGGCAGAACTAAAAAAAGCGATTATCGACGCCGAACAGCAGTTGGAAATTGCAAATGCCGAATACGAAAAGATGAAAGCCACCCAGGAGTCTGAAATTGAAGATCATGAAGCTGACCTGGAGATAACCGAAATATCTTACCAAATATCAGAAATAAAATATACCAACGCTGAGTATGAATCAGATATAACAAAAAGAGAGATCAAACTTCAACTCGAAACAGCCGAAATTGCCCTTAACAGAGCTAGAGAACAGATAGATAATAAAAAGAAAATCCATAAGGAGGAGCTGTTTCAAAAACAACTGAGCATGAATCAGCTCAGAACAAAGCTAAAGGATGCCAGAGAGTCTCTTAACAACCTGTTTGTGGCCAGCCCATCCAATGGAATTGCTATCGTAAGAGATAACTATATGACTCGCCAAAAATGGAGAGCAGGAGACGAACCACATACCGGATACCCCATAATCAGTCTTCCCGACCTGAGTTCTATGATGGTCGACCTTAAGATAAATGAGGTAGAAGTGTCAAAAATCAAACTAGGCCTACCCGTTAAAGTTAAGTCGGATGCATTCTCAGATACTATCTACAACGGGACCATAAACTATATCGCTAACCTGGCTCAGCCGAAGGATAGGAATGGGAAAATAAAAGTATTCCCTGTCACTGTTCTGATCGAAGGTACCGAAACCGGACTTCTCCCCGGCCTAACCGTCAGCTGTACCATTAAAACCAATGAGATCCAGGATATCCTGTTCATCCCAATAGAATGCGTGTTTGTAGAGGCCGGTCAAACTTTTGCCTATGTTAAAACCGGATCTTCTTTCGATCGACAAAACATTATCGTCTCCGAAAGAAACACAGATTTTGCAGTTATCATTGACGGCCTCTCCGAGGGAGATGAGCTTGCATTGATCGATCCTTTCTTTAATAAACAGGAGGAGGAGAAATGAGCAAACATAGATTCAAAATCATTCTTCAATTGCTTTCTTGCTTTATCCTGATTTTTCTTTTGCAGGCCTGTAAGGATGAATCAAAAAGCGAGCTCACAACGATGAGGGGGAAATTTGTTCAATCATTTACTGAGACCGGCACTTTATCAGCCATTCTCTCAGCCCCAATTTTGGTTCCTAAAATGGACTACCGCTTTGGGTATGAGTTCAAAATCATACAAATGCTCGACAATGGGACCTATGTCAAAGAGGGAGATACACTGATATGGCTCGATGATGAACCCATCAGGAAATTTATTCTCACACAAGAGGAAGCATTAGACAGAGAAAACGCAGCTGCTCAACGACAGAAAGTGATGAGCGAAAATGCCATCCAGGAGCTCAACGCACGAATAAAATCTGAGGAGGCCT
>CAYUNU010000295.1:3486-5055 GCA_964446195.1 uncultured Porphyromonadaceae bacterium
ATGAGCGAAAATGCCATCCAGGAGCTCAACGCACGAATAAAATCTGAGGAGGCCTCTTTTAATCTTAAAAAATTGCAGATGGAGAGAACACGCTTTGAGCCCTTGCAAAAACAGAAGATCAAGCAACTGGAGTTCCAGCAAGCAGAAATCCGTAGAGCAAAACTGCAGCAACAACTCGAGATAAAACCTCGAATGAACTCCTATGATGCAACGATTCAGCAAATTCGAGTATCCCAGAAAAATGATGAACTGCAAAAAGCGTTGGCTGCACTCGACAAAATGTATGTGACCTGCCCAAAGGACGGCCTTTTTGAGATAGGGGCCAATACCAGAACTTATCCTCCTCAAGACCTCAAGATAGGAGATAAAGTACACCAGGGATCGATGATCGCAAAAATCCCTAATGTAGATAAAATGGCGGTTAACTCCTTTGTTCATGAGGCCGACTACACTAAGGTTAAGGAAGGAAGCGAAGTGATCGTCCGTCTGGATGCCCTACCAAACGTTCCTTTCAAAGGTGTGATAACAGACATTGCCAGATCCTGCATCAAGATGGATAAGGAAATGGTATTCAAGGTGATGGTAGAGATCGAAGCCTCAGACATCAGGTTAAAACCAGGAATGACCGTCAGCTGTGAATACATCGTTTATCAGGGTGAAGATGAATTATTTGCACCAAATGAGTGTGTGTATAAGGAGAATGGCAAAGCCTATGTTTTCCTTGAAAAGGGAAGATCATACAAAAAGTTGGAAGTAAGTGCCGGCAAATCCAATAGCTACCACACCATAATTGAAGGTGATGTTAAAGTTGGACAGAGCCTTGTCCCCTTTCTAAGTATTATTAACAAAAAAAGCTCTTGATATGCTGGTCGGAGAAAACGTCAACATAGCCTTTCTGGCTGTTATTGATCACAAATTCAGGTCATTCCTAACTATCCTCGGGATAATTTTCGGAACAGCATCGGTGATAGCAATGGTGGCTATAGGAGAGGGTGCCAAGAAACAAGCACTGGCAAAATATCAGGATTTAGGCGTAAGCAATATCATCGTAAGAGACAAAGATCTTACTGATGAAGAGCTGGAACAAATGAGACTTAAATTTTCAAAGGGGTTATCATTTGATGATGCACGTGCTATTGAAGAGATCATACCCGGAGTTATTAGTGTATCCCCACAGGCTGAAGCAAAAATCGAGGCAAAATCAGGAGATAAATCTTCGAAAGCCACAGTCATCGGGATAACTCCTGAGATACTTAACATCTTAAACTACCAAGCGGATAAGGGTGAGTTTATAAATCAGGATCATTACGATCGGCAACTTAAGGTTTGTGTTCTTGGGGCTACTACTGCCAAGGAACTATTTGGATATGAGAACCCTGTAACGAAAATGGTGAAGCTGGGAGATCAATGGTTTGAAATAGTTGGGGTGATGGATACCAAGGCTCTATTCACTGAAACAGTAGGTGAACTGGCCTCCAGGGATCTGAACAATGACATATATATTCCCTTATCAACCTTCATAAAAAGAATTCCAAAGATAAACCCATTGGAGAGTGATATCCGGCAGTT
>CAYUNU010000296.1:0-5054 GCA_964446195.1 uncultured Porphyromonadaceae bacterium
CAAAGGCTTGAAGAAATCTTTCAAGCACCGATTGATTCAGTTGAAGGAGACGAAGCTGAACTACTGGCAATATTGATTGAGAAATACGAGGATGACCACTATAAAATAGATGCTCCTGATCCAATTGAGGCTATACGATTCAGAATGGAACAATTAGGCATGACTAACAAAGATCTTATAGAGATAATTGGGTATAAAAGCAGGGTTTCGGAAATTTTTAGTCGTAAGCGAACGCTAAGTATCAAGATGATACGGGATCTTCACAACAAACTGAAGATCCCGTATGAATCCCTTATTTCAAATGGCTAATCGGTAAAACTACATTCTACTCACCTGTTACTTGATTCATCAATTTTTTGAACGCCCCTAGTTCTTAATAAACCTCTTGGTAATCTTTGCCCCCTCCTCATCAGTGATTACCATGAAATATAATCCACCAGATAATATTGAGATGTCAATTTCATGAGTAAACTGACCAGCCTGATCAAAATTCTCAACATGACCATCATCTACAAGCACTCTTCCGCCTAAATCAATAACTCTGAACCTGATCTTTTTAGCATTCTCAATCACTATGTCGACATTTAATTTAGATGTAGCCGGGTTAGGATAAAGATTTACAAAGTCGACTCCAGGCAGTGTAGCGCATAGATTACTATAGTAGTTGCAAGGAACGGGTTCTGTTTTCAAATCAGGAGATGGCTCGCTGGCTTCAACTTTAGTATTATTACTGGAATTTTTAAGATCGCTGGGTTTATCTACATGGGCAATATCAGACTTTATTATGGTACTGGTTTCAATCTTGGAAAGATCATCAGGAAATAATCTCTGCTTCTGGTAATAGAATTCATCCCTGAGGGAACCTGAAATCTCATCAGGAAGGCTTTGAAAGAATCTCTCATTTGGAAATACCCAGAATATATAATCACGAAGCTCTTGTGATATATTAGGATCCTCTATCCTGATGGGTAAACACAAGTCAAATGCTACATCACTGGGCAATCCGAAAATAACGGAATCCAGAGGGCTAACCCAAAACAAAACTTTTGGCTTCAATTGGTTTTCAGAAGAATTATTTCGGTCCAATTTTGTGAGTAGATAAATCGGGGTGGGGAGGGAGTCTTTGGAAATTTCCAATCCTCGAACCGGAGCTATTTCATCAAGCCCGGGGATACCGAAACTAAACTTCACCCATTCCCAATCCAGTTTGAATGTGTAGCTAAAGCCACCTTTACTAAAATCAAAACCCAAGGATTCAAATACCGCGGTGCTCAATCCTAAGATATCGTACTGATCATCAACTGTTTTAGTATAGTTGTCTGACTCTTCAGAATTTATTATGCTTTTTTCTTTTTCCTGATCTGGCTTAATAGAATATGTGGAGTCTTTAATAAGGGTTTCCTCTTTTTTATCCTGATTTTTAATAAGGAGCTCAGGATTACCTGCTTGAAGGTTCCCTTCAGGCTTAACAGTTACCTCTTCACTATTGTTATTTAGAATTAGAAGTACACTTGACAATATTATTATTGGTGAAATCATGATAATAATTTTTAATGGGTTAAACTTCTGTTTAATCCGTCGGGGTCTAAGGGAGCTTTTGCCGGCAAAGGGAGAAGTCTTAGCACTGTCCAACAAGTCTAGTATCTTGCTGGCCGGGGCATCTGGAGCTTCAATCCTTGCCTTTTCAAACAAATCAGATAAATTTTTATCAGTTTTCATTTGTCTTCCTCCTTTCCAACGGTTCATTTAACCATAGTCTCAATTGCTTCCTTCCTCTTTTCAACCTCATTTTGACAGCCGAAAGTGAACCACCTTGCAGTTGACGAATCTCTTCCAGGGAAAAACCTGAAATTTCGAAAAGCACAAGAGCTTCTTTCTGTTTATGAGGCAGTTTGCCAAGAAGGTCATAGAGAAGTGCCACATCATGATCGGTATCCGGTAATGAATCCTGATCCGGCAGCAACTCTGCTAACTTTTCATCATACACACCCCGGAATCTAATCCTCCGATAATGCTGTAACCTCAATCTCCTGGCAACACTGAACAGATAGGCTTTGAAAGAATCTTTCTTCCGGATTCTTTCCAGATTCTCAAATACTATCAGCACAGCTTCCCCGGCTAAATCCAAGGCATCGTCGCGATCGCCGGTCAGACCCCGGCAATACCTCAGAAATGCTTGGTGACAAGGATTGTACAGATCCTTGAACACCTCTTGTTTGGTTAATTCCAATTGAGACTATTAGTTACATTAATAAAGATGCATGACGGGGGAAAAAGTCACATTACAATGATGTGGTTTTTGCAATTAATCTCTCACCTCAATAAAAATAAGTATAGGATTGCTTTCGATAGTTACACCCGGTTTGATTATTCCCTTTTTCTGAAATTCAAATAATTCTTCTTCAGAATAGTTGCCGGGCTCAAAAAGGCAAACGAACTCCTTATCCAAACTTTCCACTAATGCAAGATCAGGAATGCCAGCCAAAGTTAGTAAGTCGCTAAAATTTGCAGTTTTATCTTTTCTTTTTGAATAGATAATTTGATGGCGTAACATTCCACTGACCTTGCCCCTACTTTGATAGCGGAAAGAAATGTAGTCCTTGGTTTCAAAAAGATTATCAATATGTCCAAGTCGGATACCATCGCCAATCATAGTAAAGTATTTCCACTTATCTTCCTCAAGATCTTCTTTTTTAAAGGTTAATTTTCCGAAATCAATTGTATATCTGTCGATTACAGCTTCGCCATCAAATATTAAAAGATGATTCTCGAATACTTCGGCTATCAGATAGCGATGATCATAAAAACTACTGGCCTTATCAGATTCCAAACCACCATACTCACCATATAAAGGTACTAATGGAGATATTTCTTTTGTCAAAGTGCTGTCTAGAATATGAAAATAATACATTTTGTTTGATAAGAAATCACTTTTCAATTCCTGCCCAATATTCGGGGCCATGCCATGTGTTAAAAAGTTACCGTTAGGGAGGCCATCTATTTCATAAGCGAAAAACATGGGAGGCATTTTCTTCTGAGAATTATAGTTCCCATCAAGAGAATAGAATTTGAAATATGGGAAATCTGTTACGATGAGCTCAGTTTCAGTAAAACCAATACCACAAGAACTACTTAATTCCCCGGGTCCCTTCCCCTTATTAATCGTTTTTATATGTATTCCATCTTCGGTATAAATATCTACTGTTCTTGACCCCCAATCATTCACATATATTCTATCCTTGTAAAAATCCACACCATTAACTTGATCAATAATATGCTTCCCATCAGGAGATAAGATTATTGACCTGCTTACACCGGCAGAAAAATCCTTATTAGATAGCTCGAGTGGTTTAATTATTTTTCCAGATGGCTTAGGAGTACAGCTTGACATTAACATGCCCAAAATCAAGATCCAATAAAATGTTTTCATTAATCTGTATATCTTTTTCTTATTTGCTATAGTTTATACTCATCAGCCCATAGTCTTTTTAGAAATACTCGATAGGGTATAATCTGTTTCCAGTACAACAAATCCAAAATCCTTGGCAAAGTCTGACACTTCCATACTAGTGGAATCTTTAACTTCCTTGATATGAATAGTATATGAAGTATTTTTTCCATCCTTGTAAACCGTAACTGTATTGTAGGACTTTGGGTTACACCCAATTGCAATGAATGAACACATAATCAGAGAAGCAGGAATAAAGAAAAATCTTTCAAAAGAGACCATTTCAATTAGGCTTAATGTATAGGGGGGTAACAAATGTAATAAACCTAAATGGAAATCACCTACCTTACTCATACCTCAATGCCATTGTAGCCTTCAATCATAAAAAAAATTCGGAACAAGATTCTTGTTATATTTGTTCTAAGCCATAAACTTATGCTAAAACTCATGAAGTACTTATTCTTAGTTAGTGTAATGTCCCTTACCATTAACACCAATACAGCTTTTAGCCAGGTTGAGAAAATTGGAAGGATTGATGTTGCAGGGAGCATGGATAGCTTTATTGATCTAACACTCAGCGACTTTGCAAGTGACATTAGTTATATTCCCCTCGAAACCAATAGTAATTGTTTGGTTGATCAGGGAGCCCATTTTCTTGATTGTGGGGATTTTTATCTGGTAGGTGAAGGACATCAGGATTTGAGGAGATTTGATAAATCAGGAAAATTCCTGGGGATTTTTACCAAGTATGGACAAGGTCCGGGAGAATACAGGAATATCAACCTGATGTTTTTTCAAGAGAAAAACCAGGTAGTAATCCTGTTTGATGGGATTTCCAATAGGCTACTGTATTACTCCATGGAAGGCAAGCATATAAAATCATATGATCTTCCAATAAGACCATCATTCCTGTATCCAACTTCAGATACACATTTTATTGGTCACGTAGACAATCAACTTGTAAAGGATGCAAAGTATTTCTCTTATTTTCAATTGGATACCAAAGGGCAGGTAACTCCAATCTTTTATGAGAAAAACGACCCAAGGAGAAAGGATCTATTTTTGGCTCCCACTTTTTTCAAATCAGATGGTATGTCGTTTTACAATCCTCCCTATTGTGATACTCTATACCAAATTAATCAATCACAGATTTTTGGAAAATACTTTCTTGACAGGGGTAAACTTCAATTACCTAGGAAACTACTATATGACCATGCAAAGTTCAGGAAGGATTTTCAACGTTATATATTCAGCCTAGGGGTTTTTCCCGGATATCAGGATAATTGTATTATATGCTTTTTCCATAAAGGCAAAGCATTTGCCGGGATTTGCAACTTGGAAAAAGAAAGTCTGAAAATGGTCAATGTAGGCGATGGAGAATATCCGGTTATTATTAATGATTTAGATGGCGGTTTGGATTTTGATCCAATGGCCAGAAAATCTAATAACTCTTGGTATAAGCTGGTATGGGTTAATGAATTAAAAGAGCTTTTGGAGGAAAATCGATTTTTAAAACGTAAAATCATTAATCCTGATAAAAGAATCCAGCTACAGAAGTTTATAGAAAACCTGAAGGATGAAGATAACCCTGTTATTGTGGTGATAA
>CAYUNU010000297.1:0-5053 GCA_964446195.1 uncultured Porphyromonadaceae bacterium
CGATTATCCTGCAAAACCCGGTAGCGATGCTGTTAGGCTACAATATTATCCAAATTACACTTCAAGTATTGAATTGGCAGCAAAATTGGACTATTTGGATAAATTAACTCTTGCGGGCTACTATAAATTCAATAAATGGAGTTATGACTTTCAATTTTTGGGAGGAATTCTTTCTGAAGAAGATTATGTTGCTGGAATGGGTTGGTCGGGAGATATTAAGGGTGCGGGATTTCGCGGGGAAATGACTTATTTACACCCAAAAGATAATTTTAAAGATACTTCGGGAATATATTATTCCTCGGATTCAAATGATTATACATTCAGCAATTCCCTTTACTTTCAGACTGAGTGTCTATTCTCAGTATTACCGGATGATTTTAGTATTAGTAGTTTTATGGATTATTACCAGGGACCCTTAACAGTAAAAAATTTATCTTTCAGTAAATGGAATTTTTTTTCACAAATTTCTTATTCAATTACTCCTCTATTTAATCTTTCCTTATCGGGAATGTATTTTCCTGATTTAAAAGGATATTATACCGGCCCAACTTTGGCTTATTCCCTTAATGATAATATGGAATTTAGTTTTATTTCACAATTATTTAGTGGTGAATTTCCGGATTCAATAAGCGGGGAAGTGATAAATACTGAGATGTTTTTTGCTTTTTTAAGGTATAAATTCAGTTTTTAGTTGTTCAATTTAATGTTAAATGGATATTTCGGCGATACTGACCCCCGTTTCGGTCATATTGACCCCCACAGGTTTTAATTCAAAGAACAGACTTAACTGACATTTTTACAATTTTCTTCTTAAACTCGGTCCTTTTAGTTCGATTTTGTATGATGTGTGAACCAATCGATCTAAAATTGCATCTGCTATTGTTGCTTCGCTGATAATATCATACCAACTTGCAATTGGCAGCTGACTTGCAATGATGGTTGACTTTTTACCGTGTCGGTCCTCGATAATTTCCATCAAATCAAATTGCTGTTGTTGTTCCAGATGTGTTAATCCAAAATCATCCAAGATGAACAAAGATGTTTTTGCAATTTTATCAAAAAATCTCAATATAGTACCCTCCAATCGAGACATTTTTATTTTAAGCATAAATTTTTGGGTGTTAAAATACGCTACACTGTAGCCATGAGAACAAGTTTGATGGCCTAATGCAGAGGCTAAATAGCTTTTGCCACAACCCGTGGATCCGGTTACTATCAATGATTCTCCATTGGCAATATACTGACATGTAGCTAAGTCGGTGATCAGACTTTTGTCCAGTCCTCTGGCAGGATCATAGTTTAATTCTTCAAGGCTAGCTTGATAACGGAACTTAGCATTTCTCAATAAGCGCTCAAAACGGCTGTTTCTTCTTTCATCCTCTTCAGCCTGTAGAAGCTCTTTTATCCCACCTTAGAAAGATAACTCTTGGTTGCTTCTGGTTTCGGCCATAGCCTCCCATGTACGCAACATTCCTTTGAGACGCAACTGTGATAATTTAGTTTCAATTTGTGTCATGTGTTTAAAATTTTAAATTTAATTATTGGTAGTATTTTTTTCCTCTGATATTTTTATGATCAGGTAACGGGATTGTTGATATTGTCTGATCGGGTTGTTTATTGAAGATCTCTATGATTCTCTGGATAAACTTGTATGAGTATGATCTGCAGTCGAGAGCTTCCTTGCAGGCTCGTTTGAAGATCTCAGGATCCGTCTTCCTGTGCAGACTAAATAATCCATCGCAGGTATTGTAGTTTTGTTCCGGTGGCCTGCCTCCTTCAAACAAAAGTTGGATTATTTGATAGAGTAATTCTGATTTAACTTTAGCTTTTTGCATATAATACGAAGGGCTACGATCACGATAATGCTGGTGATGAGAACATAAGTGCTCCCTAATGGTAGTATATCCACCGGGAGTGAAGTTCCGTTGGTGGATGGCGATCATTTCTCCTCTGGCATATATACGAACCATAGATCTTGTATAGATCACCTTGACCCGTTCACCTGTCCATTGGTATGGTACGCTGTAATAATGCTTGTCATAGGTCAGGTAAACATGATTGTTCTTTGCTACTTTTAACTCCCGGTAGTATTTAATCTCATACACTTCAATTGGAAGTGGTTGTAGTAGTTGTTTCTCCTTAGCCAAGAACCTCTCCTCCCGACAATATGGTTTTCGCTGCATCCGGGTTTGATTATGGTTCCTGTTTTTCTCGCTAATGGCTGTATTCAATGTGTGTAAATCAAAAAACAGATTGTTGCGAAGCTTAGCGTAAATCCTGGAGTAAGCCAGTTTAACCTGATTTTCTACCAAGGCCTTATCCTTTGGCTTAGCAACCCTGGCCGGAACAATAGCCATGTTGTAATGATTGCAAAAGTCTTCCAAAGCTCTGTTTATATCAGGTTCGTATCTATTGGCCTTGATAATTGCTGCCTTTAGATTGTCGGGAACCAGAATAATGGGAACCCCACCAAGAAAAGCCAGACAACAAGCCAATGCATAGATAAAGTCCTCGATTCCCTGACTTCTCACGGCCATCACAAAAGAGTAATCCGAATATGGCAGACAAGCCACAAAAACAGGACACCAAATTACCTCTCCGGTTTGCTTGTTAACATAGGATATTTTTTTTCCGGCAAAGTCTACAAATAGCTTCTCTGCCGGTTTATGTTCCAGTATAGCAGATGGATTACGGGCAATAAGTTGCTGTTTAAGATGATGGCAAAACTGGGTATACTCGTATCCCCGTGGATATCCAATCTTATATTCTTCCCAGAGAACCTTTCGGTTGACTCCAACACGATTCAATTCCTTCTCAAAATAATCAAGATGGGACTTTAAATACTCAAAACGTTCATCCTTGTAAGCAGGATTGCCAGCATGAAACGTGAGCTCTAACTCGGTATCTTCTAAAGATAACAACTCATCAACACCCTTTTTCATCTCAGGTAATTTGCCTAGATAGGATTTGACCGTATTCTTGCTTATTCCTAAGTTGCGAGCAATGGTTTTTATCCCGGTTCCTTGTTTGTATAAGCGTAGCATTTGCTTTATCTGACTCATAGGTTTTGGTTTTCCAGCCATCTGTTCTTGTCTTTGCGGTTTAAAAAAGCCACTAAGAAATTAAAACCTGATGAATATTAAAAGGGGTCAACATGCTCCGAATTTAAAGCGGCAGCGGCCGTAGCTAAAAACTCGAAATAGTCTAAATACTTATTAAAAGGGGTCAATATCTGCCGGAATGGCAGCTATTTTTTACTAAATTCAAAACCGAATTGGGGGGTCAGTATGATCCGTATTATCCACTCATGGAAACGTTTGATAACTTTGTTGAAATTAAGAACAGCAAACAGAGCTCAAATATCCGGGTTGGGAATTAACGAAATTTGGCTTAATTTCAAATAATCGGCTTCGTTCATCAAAGTAAAGCTTTCCCGGAGTTTCTCCTTTCTAAAAACATAGGCGACGGGGTACATTTCAATAAGCCCCATTTCAACCAGTGTATAAGGGTCATGGAAAAATTTTACTGACCCATTGCTTTCTTCACTACTGGAAAGACTTGCCTCAATGTGAGCAAACATCTTCTCTCTGGTTTTTCTATTAATATTTTGCATACACTAAAGCCAGGTTTTCTAGAGATGCTTTGAAAGACCCATTTGGACTTACGGATACACTAAAAAAACTGATTGAAAAAATAATTTCAGAAGGGTTATTAAAACTGGAGGCGAAATAAAAATCATTATTCACAGATAAAATGCTTTAGTGAACGTTAAAGAGATGTAATTAATATAATTGCTTTTCAATTTCCTCGAAATACAATCTTTTTAATTCCATATTGTTAATAAATTTCCCAACTAATAATAATCTATTGTCTTTGTCTAACAATACAGTTCGATAAAGCGGATTATCAAATAATGCATTTTTGTTCTGTATGATGCCTGACTTATCCAATAAAATAGGGATTTGTATACCAATTTCTTCACTTAACACGTTTGTAAAATAGTAATTTGGGCCACTATACACGAGGATAAGCTGAATATCATCGATGTTCTCATAATTCATTAAGAAATCACTCCAAAACAAAAGTTCTGAGACAGTACATTTTTGACAATCATTTCCAAGAATAGATAGTATTTTCAAATTTTCGCTAAGGTACTTGGAGGGAGATATTTTTTTCTTGTCTCTATTGTAAAAAAGTACCAGACTATCTGGAAGATAGATATTTTTATGATAGCTATCGATTATTATATCTTCAATTTTTAATTTTTTTTTCTCTTCATTAAGATTACAACCAATTAAAAGTACAATTCCTATAAATATTATTTTCTTCATCATAATCTAGATTTTATTCAAATGGGAAAAGTGTCGATGAAGCCTTTCACTTTTTAAATCACTTATCGCTTTTAAAAGAGATTGAAAAAATATATTAATTAACTAAAACTCATATTTATTAAGTCCAAATAATTAGTTAGTAAAGCATTGACAGATCATAGGCTACTAAACCATTTTCAAAGTCCTGTGTTGAACCAATAATGCGCTTCCTTTTTTTATCAAGGGAAAAGGACATAAGCGAATGATCTAATATAATATCATATTCGAGTGCACCAGTCCAGTTAAAAGCCAATAATCTATTTGGATAATTAGTTACACCTCTGTTTAATTTTTTATCATACCTGAGCATGTATCCTCCAGCATATAAGCAATATATGAATCTTTCATCGGTATCTATGGTATAAAGCGACCGATAACTGCTCCCTTTACTCATACTCCAATCAGGATTATCTTTAATCTCCAGTTCATCAATCTGAAATACCGGTGTGCCTTTTTCATCAATGCATGCAATATTGTCCGTAAACCTGCTTACTACAACAATCAATTCTTTATCGGAATTATAGTTACTAATTCTTGACTTATAAGAGAATCCAATATCTTCCCATAAATTGGTAAATATTTTATTTGGTATTGCAATGTTATTAAGCTGTTCACCTTTGGTATTTATGAAACTAATTAAATTTCTTTGAAGGCTAAAACTTGTATACCCGATATTTCCTGAT
>CAYUNU010000298.1:0-5046 GCA_964446195.1 uncultured Porphyromonadaceae bacterium
TGAGTCTATCCATGAGGCACTACTGGTCATCGGTGGATTATAAAGAGTATTACTTGCTTCAGAAAGATGGTACCTTGCAGGATTTTCCTGAATATCAAAACAACGAAGACCTTAATTTCAACATTCTTACTGTTGATCTAGAGTATAGCTGGAATCTGGCTCCAGGCAGTTTCCTAACTTTGGTATGGAAAAACAATATTTATCAGAGCGAAGAAGTGTCGGATGACCTGTTCAGGGGATATGTAGATAATTTTAATGAAACCATTACTTCACCCCAAGCGAATTCCTTTTCTGTGAAACTTACTTATTATGTTGATTACCAGCAGGTAATACGACCTCGCCTGCCAATTCCAAGATAATTGCACTAATAAAGTAAAAGAAGTAATTTCAGCCAATAATAATAAATTATGATTAGGGCTGAAAACATTACTAAGTCATTTGGATCACTCCAGGTATTAAAAGGTATTGATGTCTCTTTTGAGGCAGGTGAGATTGTTTCAATTGTGGGTCCCAGTGGAGCTGGCAAGACAACATTACTACAGATATTGGGTACTCTCAGCAAGCCTGATACAGGTAAGGTTCTCATTAATGGCTTTGAAACTACGAAAATGGATGAAGCTGCCTTGGCATCTTTTCGTAATAGTTCTATTGGATTTGTTTTTCAGTTCCATCACCTTCTACCGGAGTTTACGGCTCTAGAAAATGTTTGTATACCTGCTTATATAGGGAAGAAGTCAAAAAATGAGGCTGTTGCAAGGGCAAAGGAGCTTCTGGATTTTCTAAACCTAAATGATCGCTTTGATCATAAGCCCTCCGAGTTGTCGGGGGGAGAGAAACAGAGAGTAGCTGTGGCGCGCGCCCTTATGAATAAGCCTGATGTTATTATGGCTGACGAACCATCGGGGAATTTAGATTCAAAAAATCAAGAAGAACTTCACCAGCTTTTTTTTGATCTGAGGGATAACTTTGGGCACACCTTCCTAATAGTAACCCATGACACCCATCTTGCTGAAATGAGCGATAGGATTATTCATATGAAAGACGGATTGATTCTGACTTAAATAGTTCCCTTTATTATGTCATATCAGCAAGATAATATCAGAGGATTGCTTGATCTTAAGTACAGAGAGTTTAATACCAGGGATTTCATTAAGACTGATCCTGTTCAGATTCCTCATAGTTTTACGAAAAAGGAAGATATTGAGATCTCCGCTTTTCTTTCCTGCACTATTGCCTGGGGTAAAAGGCAGATGATAATCAGGAATGCTTTTCGGCTTATGGACCTTATGGACAATAGGCCCTATGATTTTCTCCAAAATAGCTCGGGTAAGGAGTGGGATAAGCTTGGCTCTTTTGTCCATCGTACATTTCAGCCAATCGATCTTATGTATTTTTTAGATGCACTAAGAAGGATTTACAGGGATCATGGGGGCTTGGAAGAGGTTTTTAGTTATGGATATAAAAAGGGTGGGATCTATGAGTCACTGATTGAATTTCGAAAGACATTTATGCAGTGGAGCCCACCTGAAAGAACCAATAAGCATGTTTCAAACCCTGAGAAAGGATCTGCAGCCAAGCGTTTGAATCTTTTTCTTATGTGGATGGTTAGAAAGGATGATATTGGTGTCCATTTTGGCTTATGGCCGAAGATATCTATGTCGGATCTGATAATTCCTCTGGATGTTCATGTGGGAAGAGTTTCAAGAAGCCTGGGTTTACTCAAAAGATCATCCAATGATTGGAAAGCTGCAAAGGAATTAACTTCAGTTTTAAAGCAGTTTGATCCAGATGATCCGGTGAAATATGATTTCAGCCTTTTTGGAATGGGCCTGGAGAAAACAGTGTAATATGCCAAACGATTGGTTTCGTTTTAAAAAGTTCCTGATTAATCAGGATAGATGTGCAATGAAAGTTGGCACCGATGCTGTTTTGCTTGGTGCCTGGTGTAATCTGGATAACTGCGATGATATCCTGGATGTGGGTACAGGAACCGGAATAATTGCTTTGATGTGCGCACAGAGAAGTCTGGCAAAAATCACAGGAATAGAGATCGACCCATCTGCTGCCAGCCAGGCACGCGAAAATTTCGCCGGCTCAATATGGTGGGATCGCCTTACCTTAATCGAAGGAGATATCAGGACTAAAAATTTTGGAAAAAAGGAATTTGATTTTATTGTATGTAACCCTCCTTATTTCAAAGAATCCGTGCTAAGCAGGAATTCGGAAAGGAACATCGCCAGGCATAGCTCAAGTTTAGAGTTGGATGAGCTTGCAGGCTCTATAATGCCACTCTTGAGCTCTAAGGGTAGGTTCGCTTTCATTTTGCCAATAGACCGCTTCCATGAAGCAGAATGGATATTATTTTCAAAGAATATGTACTTAGCCAGGAAAACTGATGTAAGCGCACATCCTGACACCAAAGTTTTGAGAGTTCTGTCTGAGTGGACTTTCGAGAACGAAGAAACACAGTTTTCACATTTAAGTATTTCCGAAAAGGATTCAAAACTTTACCATCCTGATTTTCTCGAACTCACGGATGAATTTTACCTGTAGATATTCATATATAGGGAATATATCCTGATTTTACGGGAGGAAGATTTGCTAAAAGGGATTACCTTTGCTCATCAGCATGAAAATAAAAAAAATATTATTTTTTTCTGCACTGCTTGCGCTTGTACTGACCAGCATTAATGGGCGATACATCTTGCATGATCCTGTTGTGTCCAAACCTGAAAATCCTTTTTCTCCCGCTTTCTTATCCTGGTCGGAGGAGCACGATGGCTTACTTGTTCTGGAAGCTACTGCTCAACGAATTGACCTGCTGAAAATTTCTGATGGAAGCTTGAAACGGGGCCAGTTTTTTTCGGGGAAACCTACAGGGATGTGTGTTCAGGGAAATGGGTCGATTTATATTACCAGTAATCAGGATAATGGACGTGTTCATGTTGTTGACAGTCAGTTGAATGAGTTTGATCATTTTAAATCCGGACCTGGAGCCAGATCACCTGTTTATATAAAATCCAAAAGCTTATTGAGTGTGTGCCATACCTGGCTTGATGAGGTTGGAATTTATAAACTGCCCAAGGGGGAGCTGGTGAAAACCATACCGTTGTTAAAGCAGCCTTTTGTTAGTGTTTTATCTCCTGATGAAAAATTTCTCTTTGTAGCTAATTTCACCACTCATCAAAGAGCTGATTTAGATACTGTTTCATCTGCTGTTTCAGTAATAAACACGGAAACGCTTGAAGTGGAAAAACATATTCTTCTGGCTAATGGGAGCAATGCACTCAGAGGCATGACTTTATCCTCAGACGGAAGATATGTATTGATTAGTCATAATCTGGGACGCTTTCAGGTTCCTACTACCCAGCTTGAACAGGGTTGGATGAATACTTCAGCATTAAGTATTATCAGGCTTGAAGATCAGGATTACAGGGGGACAATATTATTGGATGAAGTTGAATATGGTGCAGCCGGTTCGTGGGGAATAAGCTGTTATGATGGAAGTATTGTTGTAGCTCATTCGGGTACTCACGATTTTTCAGTGATTGATGAAGAGGTCTTTTTCGAGAAGCTAGAGTCCTCAGAGAACAGAGAAAGTTTAGCCTACGACCTGAACTTCTTGTCGGGTATCAGGAAGAGAATCGCATTGCCGGGTAATGGGCCGAGGGCTGTTGCAATCCACGGCTCATCAGTTTTTCTGGGCATGTATTTTTCTGATACAATAAATCAGGTTTTAACATCAGGAGAAGAATATGAGCTTAATTCCTTTGCCCTGAATGAGGGATTTATCGAGACTCAAGAGAGGCTGGGGGAGAAATATTTCAACGATGCGACTTATTGTTTTCAAGGTTGGCAATCTTGTAATGGTTGCCATCCACTGGATGCCAGGACTGATGGCTTGAATTGGGATTTATTAAATGATGGTGTGGGTAATCCAAAGAACTGCAAAAGTTTATTATTATCTCACCTGACCCCTCCTGCTATGATCACTGGAATCAGAGCTGATGCGGAGACTGCTGTGAGGGCCGGTTTCAAACATATTCAGTTTGCCAGAGTGCCGGAGGAATACTCTCTTGCTGTAGATGAGTATTTGAAAGGACTCAAGCCTGCACCCAATCCTTACCTTAAAAACGGAAAGCTCGATCGTCAGGCTCGAAGAGGAGAGAAAGTTTTTAATAAAATGGCCTGCCAAACCTGCCATCCACAACCATATTATACTGATTTGGATATGCATTCTTTTAACAGCAGGAATGATACCTTGGGTGCTCAATCCTTGGATACACCAACGCTTATTGAGGTTTGGCGCACAGGACCGTGGATGCATGATGGGAGATGTGCGAAAATGAAGGATGTGTTTGAAATTGAGCGGCATGGGATTGAAGAACCCTTATCAGTTAATGAATTGAATGATTTAGTGAAATATGTTTTGTCCCTTTAATTATACCTATAGAATAATAAGATCTGATCTTTCGGGATCAGGCGAAAATCAGTTAAATGGCTGTCTGGAGCAGTTGGGCTTTATCATCAAAGAATGGGGATCCAGTATTGTTCCTGTTAAGATCAATCTTTTCTTCAGCACCTCGAGTGAGTTCTGTTGCGAATATATAAGTCGCTTGATTGAGGCCTCGTCAATAATGAAAGGTGTTGATTTAAACCCTGTAATCATTGCTCAGGCTCCAACTGATGGTTCACTTGTTCAGATAATTCTTACTGGTATTATGGGTTTGGATCTAGATCAGATCAGGTATAATACGGAAAAGGAAAAATCAGTTGTTTCAATAAAATCCGACAAACAGCAATGGTTGTATTTGGGGGCAAGAGGGTGTAGCTCAAGTGATTTGACTATTCGTCAAAACGCGGATAATTCCTTCAAGCAGGTCAGCTCAATACTCGAAAAGGAAGGATTTAGTTTTAGCAATATCCTCAGGCAATGGAATTATATTCCTGATATTGTGGGTATCGAGCTTGGGAGTGATTCGGAGCTTCAGAATTATCAGGAGTTCAATGAGCTTAGGGCTTATTGGTACAAGGAGAATAAATTTA
>CAYUNU010000299.1:0-5005 GCA_964446195.1 uncultured Porphyromonadaceae bacterium
CTATTCTGAATACCCCTGGAATAATGAAGCAGCTTAAACTTATTTCTTGAAGGTGGATCAATAGTTTCAAAAGCACTAAACCAGCCCTTCTTCCTGAGCCCCTCTCCTGCCCAATACATCTGCTCCGGGAAATCATGTAGCCCTTTTTTTTTCGATATCCTTTTAAGATATGTTTCAACCAATATAACACTCCCTTCTTCAGGAGTTTCCTGCAAAGTACTTCCCGCCATTAATAGAATCATTTCTCCTGATGTAGAACATGCCAAAGTATCCCTACAACCTAAGACTCTCAACTTCAGGCGATCTGATTTTGTTCCTTTCCATACCTTAATAACCCTGCCTGTCAGGATAACCGACTTACCGGTCACAATACTGTCTCCTCCTGATTTATATGATGTTATCAGGAAAGATGTTAGGAAAACCAGTAACACACTACTAAAGGACCAGGAAGGAAGGGGTTTTTGGAAAATGTTTCTATTGAGTCGACTGGCAAAAAACAGAATAAACCACAGGGATATTAGCAGGACAGGATTCAAATTCCACGGAGAAAATGAAAACCACCCGGCAATTATGCCAAGAATCCAAAAAGGTAAAACCAGAATCAGTATGGACATTTATTTGCATCAGTATACAATAGTATATATGCAATTTATGTCCCCTTTTGGAAGAAAAAAAGCAATTAATTATTGGATTTTACTCTGAACCTTCCCAGGATTTTATAAGATCTTCGAGCGACTTACCCATATTCTGCATTGAAACCATCGCATCTTCTGCCAGTTCATGACCAGGGTATTTCTCCAGAAATGATCTGTACAAAGCTTTTGCCTCATCATATTGCTGCATATGATTCTCATAAATAAATGCCTGAAGAAAAACACAAAGGGCCGCTTTATCAAAATCAGGATAATTATTCAAAATTTTCTGGAAGCCCTCAATTGCTCGCCCCGACATTTGGAGGTTCATTGCCAGCTCGCTCCCCTTGTATAAATACTCAGGAGCCAGGCTATCATCAGGGAATATATTAACAAAATCTTCGTAAGCCTGAATCATTTCTTGCGCCTTAAGCCTGTCAACCGGGCCTAAAGAATCTGAAAACAAGCTTGTTTCTAGACTGGCAATATTCTGGCGCATTTGCTTTTTCTCTTGTTGTGAACCGCATGATACGAGCAGCACAGCTACAAAAAGGATCAATAATTTAATCTTATTCATCAAGGTTTATTTTTTAGACGGGAAAACCATTTTATACACCGTATTCGTTTTACCGCGAGAGATATCTCTTAGTTTTCCTTTTATCAAACGCTTTTTTAAGGCAGATAGTTTGTCGGTAAACAAAATTCCTTCGAGATGATCATATTCATGCTGAATTATTCTTGCTGCCATCCCCCTAAATTCCTCATCATGTTCCTCAAAATTCTCATCCTGATATTTTATCCTGATGACTGTAGGGCGTAGCACATCCTCATGGATATTTGGAATACTCAGGCATCCCTCTGTCATTAGCTCTTCGTCACCTTCATAGTGGTAAATATCTGCATTGATAAAAACCTTTCGGAATCCTTTAAGTTCAGGCTCCTCATCTGCGTAGATATCAGCATCCACAACGAACAACCTGATAGAAAGACCTACTTGGGGTGCAGCCAGTCCAACACCTTCAGAAGATTTCATCGTCTCAAACATATTTTCAATAAGCTCATGCAAGCCATCATAATCAGGTCCAATATCGTCAGAAACCTTTCTGAGATGTGGACTGCCGTAAGCATAAACTGGAAGTTTCATAGTCATCTAATTAATAAATTTCACTCTCCATATAGGATTGCAGTATCAATGCAGCACTGACAGAATCCACCATGGCTTTATTTTGTCTTTGTTTCTTTTTCAGACCTCCATCTATCATAGCCCTCATTGCCATTTTAGACGTAAATCTTTCGTCCACCATATGAATGGGGATCTCGGGAAATTTCCTTGTCAGGCTTGTTACAAAGGCTTTAACCAAACCGGCTGACTCAGAGGGCTGATTATTCATCTGCTTTGGCTCTCCCACAATAAAAGCGTCAACTATTTCCGACACAAGATAGCCCTTGATAAATTCCAACACCTCATGAGCGCCTACGGTGGTCAAACCCGAAGCTATCATTTGCCCAGGATCAGTAACTGCTATACCAACCCTTTTCCGCCCATAATCAATACCCATTAATCTACCCATTCGACTCTATAAAATCACCACAAAGTTAAAAGAATATATGCATTCAAAGATTAAACAAATCTGCATTTAAATAGTTTTATGTATTCTGCCGTGATTTATTATATTTACATATGAATATAAGTTTCCCTACTATACATAACTCAGAATATTTAATTTAAACTATAAATAACATGACTGATTTGAAGCCGACTCTATATGAGAAACTTGGCCAGCATCCTAATGTGCTCCGTAATATCACCAGAAAGGAGATGATTCGTCTTTCAGTAGAAAATAAGGAAGCAATAGTTACGGATAATGGTGCTCTAGCCACCTGGACACCTCCTGAATCTACCGGAAGAAGCCCAAAAGATACGGTAATAGTAAAAAGAGAATTAAGTGCCCACCACATTGACTGGACCTCACCAAATAATCTTCCTACCGATGAAGAAACTTTTGACATGGTTTTTGAGGATGCCTTAAAAATGTTAGCTAATGCAGGCCAGCTATTTGAAACAGACAGAGTTATAGGTGCAGATAGCAGGTATGCCCTTCCGGTAAAAGTTATAACAGACAAGGCTGCTCATACCTTGTTCGCTGACAATATGTTCAGACCTGTTCCAGGAGATTTGGATATCAGCTGTTTTGCTGACAATGGTTTCGTTCTTATTGCTTTACCATATAACAAGCTTGATCCATCAAGATATGATGGACGACTTAGGAAAATGCCTGATGGCACCACAAGTAATATGATTGTTTGTGTTGATCTCGACAGACGAATTGGCATTGTTATAGGATCTGCTTATATGGGAAGCATGAAAAAATTGCTTTTCACCGTTATGAATTACCTGCTACCATTTGAGGGAGTACTTCCTCTTCATTGCTCAGCTAATGAGGGTGCTGATGGTAGGTCTGCCTTACTGCTTGGTCTATCAGGAACAGGTAAAACCACCTTGTCCGCTGATGCTAGTCGCGCCCTCCTTGGTGATGATGAACATGGTTGGGGTGAGCATGGAATTGCTAATTTCGAGAACGGATGTTATGCCAAGATGATAGATATCAACCCCAAAAAGGAGCCTGATATTTATGATGCTGTCATACATAAAGATGACTATTTGAATCATGGAGCCATCGTTGAGAACGGTTTGCTTTATCCAAATGGTAAGTTTGATTTCTATGACGATAGATTAACTCCTAACTCCAGGGCTTCTTATCCTCTGACGTATCTGAAAAACATCAAAGAATCCTCAACCGCCGGGCATCCCAAAACAATACTTTTTCTAACTGCCGATGCTTACGGAGTTTTGCCTCCTGTTAGCAAGCTCAACAAAGACCAAGCTATGCTATGGTTCTTAATGGGTTACACCTCCAAATTAGCAGGTACTGAAACTGGAGTAACTGAGCCACAAGCCACTTTCTCCAGATTCTTCGGTCAGCCTTTTATGCCTAGAAACCCTGATATTTATGCTGATATGCTTGGTGATAAGATGGAAGAACACGATACAAGCGTATATCTCATCAACACTGGATGGAGCGGTGGTGCTTATGGTGTTGGATCACGAATTGATCTTCCACTAACACGCGCTATGGTGAATGCTGCTCTTAATGGAGATCTGGTTGATGTTGAATATACTGTTGACAGTGTATTCCACCTAAATATTCCCGCAAGGTGCCCTGGTGTTCCTTCGGAGATGCTCAATCCTATTAATACCTGGAGCGACAAAGAAGCTTACAAGGCTACTGCTGAGAAGCTTGCAGGTAAGTTCAGCACTCATTTCGACAAGGCTTATGGTTCGAAGAATCTGTCCGAATCAATTGTGAAACAATGCCCAGGTAAATAAGAAACTAATACCTGCTAGAATGGAAAAAGCCGGTCACCTTTTGGTGACCGGCTTTTTCGCAACTTTAACCGGATAACTCAACTTAACTAAACATTATACAGGTCGCCGTAGCTTCCCGTGACCAGTACACCCTTGAAGTGCCTGGCAGAGTATATAGAAAAAAACTTTATTCAGAACGCTGTAGGCGCAATTATTAAAATACGCACTACTTCAGACAACAAATATAAGGCAGGAAATTTCAATTTCCTAATTTTTACTTAACAATTTTATACTTAATAAGTATTTATTTGCTGTAATCCATTGCTGCAAGCCTCTCATAGCTCTTGTACCTCCACTTAGCACTCTCCTCTGCAGCTTCAAATAATTCATTTGCATGCTCAGGGAAAGCCTTTAATAATGAGGCATATCGCACCTCACCCATCAGGAATTTTCTAAAACCTGACCAATCTGGCTCATTAGAATCGAGTGTGAAAGGATTCTTTCCTTCCTCTTCCAATAATGGATTATATCTATAATTAGCCCAGTATCCGGATGCAACTGCTAGCTTCTCGTCCTCCTGTGTCATTCCCATTCCAGCTCGTAAGCCATGGTTAATACAAGGAGCATAAGCTATAATCAATGAAGGTCCTTTATAGGATTCGGCTTCCTTAACAGTTTTGAAGAATTGGCTTTGGCTTGCTCCCATTGCAGTTTGAGCAACATAAACATAACCATAGCTCATAGCCATCATACCAAGATCTTTTTTCCTGATCTTTTTTCCTGATGCAGCAAATTTAGCTATCGCGCCGATTGGTGTTGATTTAGATGATTGTCCACCGGTATTTGAATAAACCTCTGTATCAAGCACCAAAACATTAACATCTTCACCAGAAGCAAGAACATGATCCAATCCACCATATCCAATATCATATGCCCATCCATCTCCTCCGATTATCCAAACAGATTTCTTAACCAGGTATTGCTCGAGATTAAGAATCTCTTTTGC
>CAYUNU010000300.1:0-4993 GCA_964446195.1 uncultured Porphyromonadaceae bacterium
TACTTTCATCAATCCAAAAAAACTCTAGTAATGCTTAAACCTACAATACTTGCAATCTTTCTGGTGATGCTATTTTCCGAGCCTGTGATGACTCAGGATCAATCACTTAAAGGACACTGGGAATTTATTCCCGAAAAAAGCTCCCATATCGATTTATTTGGGAAGCTGGATCTCGATATTGATATTGACGACAACCAAATACAGATTGTAAGAATATGGGGAAATGGAAGCCGGATATATCGGGATACTTTTTTGTTAGAGGATAGAAAAAGAAAACAAAACAGTATTATTAAATCCAGAGTTTTTCCTACAAATGTGTTTATGGGAATGAAAGTAGGGGAGAATCAGAAAAGAGTGTGTCAGCTTGATTGGGATCCTAAAGAAACGACTATCCACATCAAGGAAACATTTCCGGGAATGGTGTCGCAGGGAGACAAGGAATTTGTTGCTGAACATTTCTTTTATCTTGAGCCTGATAGAAATATCTTAAACTATGAGATTACCAGGCCATCCCGAACCGATATGCCTATTCATTATCTTTTTAAGCAGGAAGAGGATTATAATGCTTATGTGATGAATTTTGATTCAAACTGGAATGTGGATGGCGCCTTGGGCAACAAAGCTGCCTGCATTTCGCTGCAGGGGATCGTAAATCGGGATGAACCAAATCTCTATTTTGTTTACCCTGATACATGGGACTTCAGGTTTACTCCGGAAGTAAAAGATTTCCTGAAAGATCAGCACTACTACAATTTTAAGGAGCTGAAAAATCTGGAAGAGGCCGTTAAGGTCTTCAAAGACAAGATAAAAGGCTATGTAGTGTGGGATAGGGAAGTGAGGACCTCCCTTATCATAAGCTTTACGCTGGCAGGTTTAGAAGATGCGATTGTTATTTCTCCTGATGAAATCTCACTCATGGAAAAATATGCTATTCCTAAGGTAGAGGATTTTAGGGGATCTTTTTCAGGATTGACAGATTTTGAGATATATACCTGGGCTAAGGAGCAGTATTGGCACCAGTGTAGCAAAGAATATATTGTTTGGATGGGTGGTGATGCCGGAGCAAAAATGCGACCGGGTGTTGCTGATTGGGGTATCCGGCAAAAAGCTTTTTTCACAGATCTGAGCACAAAAGTGGAAGATACACAGGAATACAATTTGGCCGACCAGCTTTTGTCTGAGATGGACGAGATGGGAATGGTATTCGGCTGGCACAGTTATGCTAAGGATAAGGAAAGGGATCACGTTAGATTAACTTCAAAGCATGGCTTGCGGGTTGAAGGTCTGCACACTTTACCAAACATGAGCTTTATGACCCATATAGAGGCAACTCCGGGTTTTGTTTTTAAAAACAACCATAGTATAGATCCAAAAAAGGAATATGTACCTGAGCAGAAAGTTTATATATCATGTGTTCAAACGGATTGTTTGGGTCTTGGCGCATGGACAAGGCCCGGCAGAGGAGCTATCCCTTATGCATGGGAAGTTACCATGAACTGGATCTGGCTGGCTCCTGCAATGATGGAGTATTTCTATTCGGCAGCTACACCTAATGATTATTTTATAGGATCCTTATCCGGACCAGGATATATGTATCCAAAAGCTATTCCAAGTGATAAAATGAAACCTGTACTGACCGAAGCTGTTCGCCTGATGGACTTGTTGGATTTGAACGTATTTGAGATTATGGATTACTCCGAAGGGGCCACTATTGAAGGGAATACAGAAATACCTGAGGAAATAGTCAAAACATATCGACGATACATGCCCGATGTTTTGGGGTTTATCAATGGATATGCACCGTCTTTTACTTTCGGGGGAACGAAAAAGACACCTTTCATCAGTTTTGACTACTATCTTTCTCCGGATCGACCTGCCGATGAAGCTGCTGCAGATCTTAAGGAGCTCGCTAACTGGAATTCTGAACGCCCATATTACTGCCTGATGCATGTTAGGCAGTGGAGCGATATATCCAGAGTAGAGGCTATCCTGGATCAGTTAGGCCCCGATTTCAAACTCGTGCCTCTCGATGAAATGTTAATGTACATTAAATCAGAAAATACCTTTACCGAGAGATACCTTAAGCAGAAATAATCAGCTTAATACCAGTCCGGTTTTTACCTGACGAATATTAAATTCATTGTAAAATGCTGCAAGAGCAGGTAATTGAGTGCAGTGAGAAGGGTATAGCTTGCCTATATCCTCTTGCTGGAAATATTTTATGGTCTCCAGAGTTTGAGAATCAATATTCTTTAAATGAAAACCACCAATAATTGTTTTTATCCTTTTTATGCCACTCACTTTCTTCGCGTACTCTGTTGTATTACAAATACCTGAGTGAGCGCATCCTGATATTATTATTAGTTCGTCATCTTCTATGATTGCCAATGCGGAATCATCAGGAACAAAATCATCGTTCCCTTTTGCATCAACAAAGGTGGTTTTTTGTGATTCGAAATTATTGCTTCGGGGAATTCCACCAAGGAAAATGATTTTCTCAGTAATGTAATAGGGCTTTTCTGATTCTATAAGACTAAACTTTTTTTCAAGCTCGGATTTGGTGAGAGCCAGTCCAATATTCATGCTCTCACCTTTTCTATATCTCTTTTGGAAGGACAAGGGGTGGGTAATCAAAGTTTTATCCTGGATAAAAGCCAAACCATCGCCATGATCCCAATGACCATGACTTAGCACTATTGCATCAACCTTTTCTTGAAGGTTAATACCCAAGCTGATAGCATTCTCATTAAAAACAGAGCTATGACCTGTATCAAATAATATATTACGGCCGTCATGCTCTATCAGATAGGATAAACCATGCTCGGCCAGTAATTTCCCCCCTGCAGTATTTTCAGTTAAAACTGTTAGTTTCATTAATTCATCAACTGTCTGCTAGTAGTATTTATTAATGACTGCATTCGTGATCGTCACCTTTGGTATGATTGCAGTAATTGGCATTTAGATTCAGCTTCCCGGCTAAAAAGTCGTTTACTAAGACTTCATCAGTGCTAATAGGTGCTCCTACAAATACATTGATGTTTTGTGCTATGAATAGATTTACAGCCTGGGGACCCATTCCTCCGCCGATAACATCAGTGGTGCCAAACTGGGCGACAAATTTGGGATATATGCCAGGAGCATGTTCAGGAGGAGTAACTTTCTCGATTCCTGTAATCTTATCGTTTTCTACTGTAACAATGCTAAAATACTGGCAATGTCCGAAGTGCTCGCTTAGAACACCATTTTCCATAGGAAGTGCAATTTTTTTATTCATCTCTTATTTAATTTGAATATGATATCTATTTTAATTATTGAAAAGACAAAGATAGTGAACATATGTTCACTTTAACAAGACTTATACAATAAAGAGAAGGACTACACTGTCTCTATCATAGGTTCAAAAAAACCAGCTCCTAATTTTTATCAGGAGCTGTTTTTTTTCTGAAAAGTTTAATTATTTCTCAATATCGTAACCTGCAGCTGTCCATGCACCAAAGTTACCTTCCAGGCGATATACCATATTAAATCCTGCATCTTCCATTAGCTGAGCACCGGCCATTGCAGGAGCATCTCCGTGGCAATACATCAGGTAGGATTTCATTTTGTCCATGCCGTCAATCAAATCAGCAAGAGCTGTTCCTCCTGCGCCTGCATTAGCATTAATTGCTCCAGGTATATGTCCTTGACTGAAAAGAGGGGAAACATCAAAAATAGCCATAAAATCACTTGCCTCAATTTTTGATTTTGGTGTAGCCGGGGCAACATCCACAAATGAAACTGCGTCCCAGGCACCGTAGTTACCTTCTAATCGGTGAACATTCATGAAATCGTTCTCTATCATCAGCTCTGCAGCTGCTATAGATGGAGCGTCGCCATGACAATAAACCAGATAATTTTTGTCTTTATCCAATCCGGTAAGCATGTCGCCTAAAGTATCAACACTGCCAACATTTTTTGCGAATGGCAAGTGTCCCATGTCGTATGAAGGCGACACATCGAATATGGCTTCATAAGGTGTAATAGATGCATCGTCGACTAAATCCATCTTTATCTGACTAGCCATAACATCGGTAAATTAGGAGGTAGGTTTTCGATACAGTATTCGAGTAAGTAAGCGATCAAATTCAGCAGATTCACCAGTTCCTTTAGCCTCGTCCCAAGCTTCGAGAATTGTTTCGTCATACTTCCATGAGCCTGTTTGATCAAAAAAATTATTCAGGTTTAAATTTATTGGGCTTTTATATTTTACCCGATAGTAATCGGCTATCTTATTTTTAAGAATTGTATGCAACCATGTCTTAATTGAACTATTCCCTTTAAACGATTGAAATCCAGAATATGCGGCCAAAAACACATCCTGTACGATATCTTTAGCATCTTCCTTATCAGATAATAAATAAATGGCTCGATTTAGCAGCACCGATGAGTACTGATCAATCAATTGTTCGATTTTCTCTTTTCCTGTATCCACACTTTCTAACTGTGATTTCATTTGCGCTTACATAGATTGACAAGGTAGCCCAAAGTAATGGATCCTCAAAGCAATAAATTTCAAAATAAAAGTTTTGTCTTGTTCTCTGGACTAGGTGCCTTAGTTAGTATTATTCGAGCATCAGCATTGCTTTCATTGTTTATATAATGAACAATGTTTGCAGGACTTTCAATCAGGTTGTCTTTTTTAAATACCTGCGATTCTTCGCCAACATGAACTAAGGGTGTTCCGTCCAATACATAAAACACTACATCAACAGGAGTTTTATGAGGCTTTAAGCTTTCACCCGGTTTTAAAGTAATGTGCATGATTTGCGCTGATTCATCGTTATACATTTGTTTTACTTCCACTTTGTGTGGGTTTTCCTTTAAAGGTTCTGATTTATAATTTCTTGAAACCATATCGATTAATTTGTTTTGTTCTATTTTCTTAATTGCATTGGCCTACTTTTTTCACCAGCAATTTCATAAATATCTAAAATTCTATTTTTACTTGTTTGTC
>CAYUNU010000301.1:0-4992 GCA_964446195.1 uncultured Porphyromonadaceae bacterium
AAGGTAAAGGAGGGTTCGATATCTATAATATTAAGACTGAATCCATACCTCTCATGGAATTCAACCTTTACTGATACCATGATTTTTATACCGTCGCTTAGTGCTTGTCCAGTTGTGGTTTCAAAATATGGTTTGATCATTCTGTATCGAGATGCCCATATTGTACCTCGACTGCTGGCTAATATTGAATCGTTGTTGGGGTCTTTATCTATTAGTTCAAGGTAGCAGTGCCCACTTCTATTTTCGTTTATCTGGCTTATCTCTCCAATAACCCAGATAGCAGAAGGGAAACCACCATAAAGGGCATCCCTTACACGGCGGTTAAGTTCAAACAGGCTTATGGCTTTATTATCAGGCATTGCTATTGTCTGTTATTTTGTTTCATCACTCGTTTCTGGATTATCGATCCTGACGAGATAATCCTGGCGATAAAAATTCCCGGGCTTAATCCATCTAAACCTGAGATGTTTAATCTTTGAAAATTACCAAAACCTGGATCATTAACTTCTCTATGAACCAAGCGACCACTGAGATCCCACAGTTCAAGCGAGAATGGCTCGGCTTTTGTTGAATAATAGTCGAGTGTGAAAGAGCTGAAGAAAGGGTTTGGGAATATGCGGATGAATGAATTTGTTTCAAGCATATCAAAGTCGATCCCCTGACTCAGGAAGAAACCTTTTGAAAAATCAGGAAGGCCATATCCCAAAAAATAATCAGGAGTATCAGCCTGTGAGGATATCTCCTGGATAAGCAGCAAGATATGGTAATTGTCTATTGTTCGGTTGCTTTGCCACAGGCAAGCCGCCAGTCCACAAATGATTGGTGAGCTGAAAGATGTGCCACTGCCGCTGTAAATTTCGCCATCGGACCCAGCAAAATATGTTCCCCTTCCCTGAGCAGCGACGTTTGGTTTTACCCTGCCATCATAGCTTGGTCCGATAGAGCTGAAGGGTGCATATACTTTCTCGGCATCAACAGCTCCAACCGCAAGCACGCTGTCGCCATCTGCAGGAGCTCCAATGTATTTCCATTCAGTCTCACCTTCATTGGCAGCGCTGGTGACAACCAATATTCCTTTTGATGCCGCAATATCCGCTGCTCTGCTTATTCTTGTACTGTTACCATCCAGATCTTCATAAGAATGACCAGTTTCAGGGTCGTTGAAATCGGTGTAACTCAAAGAGGAGTTTATGAGATCAACCCCGGCACTATCGGCAAATTCAGCTCCTCTAATCCAGTTTTCCTCTTCAATAAGGTACTCTGAATTGCCATCCTCTGTTCTTAAAAGATAATACAGTGCCTTAGGTGCTGTTCCAACAAATATTCCCGGCAGGTTAGCTGCCATAATTGATAAAACCTGGGCACCATGGTTATGTTTATCATATGTGAGCGGAGAGTCTTTTACAAAATCCCATCCGCCGAGGATTTGATTATTTGACCTTAAACTGTCGAATGCCGGATTGATATTTACCTTAGAAAAGCCCCCGTCAAGGACCGCAATGATCATTCCCTGCCCTTGATAGCCCAGGTTATGAAGTATATGCCCATTGAGCATAGCTATCTGGCCAGCTGCAGCACCATAATTGAAAAAACTTGTGTCGGGAAGACTGGCTCCTGATCCATCTGTTTTAAAAGTCCTTATGTTCAGCTTGTTGTGCTTGTAGGAAGTGGCCTGATGAATTTTTCTGACACTCTTAATCTCCCTGACAAAGGGCAAGGATTTAATTGCATCTAAGGTGGCTGTATCAGTAGTAGTAACATTTATAGAATTGAACCATTTTGAAATGTTCCTTACCGGGGCTAATTCACTAACAGCATGTATGTAAGATGGATTTACGGGGAGGTCTTGCTTCGTTATTTGGATATTAAATCTTGCTCTTCTGCTAATCGCTTTGTCACTCAAAAACTCCTGGGGTCGACTTATTGAAAAAGGATTATTGTCCTTATCCGTAAAGCAAACCAGATAGACATCAGGAGCAATCTGTGAAAAAAGAGAAGCTCCACATAGCCAGAAGAGAAGTGTAAATACTTTTTTCATAAACGAATTTACCTGAATTATTTACGAAAGTATGACTCAGGGTCGGATAAGTACATATTTGGGTCCTTAATTTTTCCCTTAAGCTTATCATAATGGTCAAATATTTCTTTCTGTCGCTGATCCAATATTTCTTTGTTGCTTACTTTGCCATTAACATAGTTCAAGGTGTAATCAATTTTCCCACCTCGTAGGTAATATATCCAATCCCCCTCTTTTTTATTCTGCTGGTATACTCCTTTCAATGCCAGGTCACCTTCGGCGTAATAAATAATATAGGGGCCATCCAGTTGCCCCATATCATAGAAGAATTCTGATGATTTAATCCCACCTTCCATGTAAACTTGCTGTATCCCATGCATTATACCGTTTTTCCAGTTAGTCCTTTCCATGATATCACCGTTGGAATAGTATCTAATGCCATGACCATCAGTAAGGTCCTTTTTGTATTCGATCTCAATCATCAGGTTCTTTCGGCTTCCATAAAAAAACCATATGCCATTTTTTTGCTTGTCGAGATAATTGCCTTTAGCCCTTAGTTTACCTTCTTCATCAAAAATTTCTGCATTGACCTTTGTGCCAGTTTTATCATAGATCATGATGGCCTTGGTTGTTCCATCTGGATAAAATCTTTTGAGAGTATCAATGGGATGCCCATCAATGAAGTTTCCTTCATATATTTTTCTGCCATCCTTATCGAGGACAAGCCAAAACCCTGTTTTTTGTCCCTTGTCATTTAAGAGATTCGTTCTGTTTTCCTGGGCATAGGAAAAGGCTGGGCTTATCAAAAATGCTAATAAAATAATATGCTTAATCATGTCATTAAAATACAAAAAAAATGGTTGCAGGATACTCCCGCAACCATTTAATTAACTTTAAACAGTGCCCTGAAATTCAGGGGTATATCTATGATTGATTTTAGTTGTCTTTGATTTCCTCAAAATCAACATCAGTAACCTCATCCTGTCCTTTTCCCTGATCTTGCGGACCGGCTCCAGGACCTTGTGGACCAGCTTGTCCCTCAGGGCCACCAGGTTGACCGGCACCCTGCTTATACATTTCTTCTGAAGCAGCTTGGAAAACCTGATTCAATTCCGCTGTTGCAGCATCAATTGCCTCAAGATCCTGATTTTTATGAGCTTCTTTCAATTTAGCAAGAGCATCTTCAATAGGCTGTTTTTTGTCTGCCGGCAGCTTATCACCAAATTCTTTTAACTGTTTTTCAGTTTGGAAAATCATGCTGTCTGCTGCATTGATTTTATCAACTTTCTCTTTTTGCTTCTTATCTTCATCAGCATGTTGCTGAGCTTCTTCTTTCATTCTGTTGATCTCATCATCCGAAAGACCAGAAGATGCCTCAATCCTGATTTTTTGTTCCTTGCCTGTACCTTTGTCTTTTGCTGATACATTCAAGATACCATTTGCATCAATATCAAAAGTTACTTCAATCTGAGGAATTACCCTTGGTGATGGTGGAATACCATCAAGATGGAATCTGCCGATAGTTTTATTTTGGTTAGCCATCGGGCGTTCACCCTGAAGAACATGGATCTCAACTGAAGGCTGATTGTCAGCAGCAGTAGTGAAAGTTTCTGTTTTCTTTGATGGAATGGTTGTGTTTGACTCAATAAGCTTAGTCATTACACTTCCTAATGTTTCAATTCCTAGTGATAATGGGGTTACATCAAGAAGTAGTACATCTTTAACTTCACCGGTAAGAACACCACCTTGAATCGCCGCACCACCTGCAACACCTTCATCAGGATTAACACCTTTAGAAGGAGCTTTGCCAAAGAAGTCGGATACTACCTTTTGAATAGCTGGAATACGTGTTGAACCACCAACCAAAATTACCTCATTGATTTCACTTGTGCTTAATCCTGCATCTTTTAAAGCCAGCTTGCAGGGCTCTATTGTTGCCTGTATAAGAGAATCAGTAAGCTGTTCAAACTTGGCTCTGGAAAGGCTCCTGACAAGGTGCTTTGGTACACCATCAACCGGCATTATGTAAGGGAGGTTCAATTCGGTTGAAGATGAACTTGAAAGTTCAATCTTTGCTTTTTCAGCCGCTTCCTTAAGTCTTTGAAGTGCCATGGGATCTTTCCTAAGGTCAATTCCTTCATCTTTAAGAAACTCATCTGCCAACCAATCGATAATGGTTTGATCAAAATCATCACCACCAAGGTGAGTGTCACCGTTGGTCGACTTAACTTCAAATACCCCATCACCTAATTCAAGGATAGAAATATCAAAGGTTCCTCCACCAAGGTCGAAAACTGCAATTGTCGAGTCCTGACCTTTTTTGTCTAAACCATACGCTAAAGCTGCTGCAGTAGGCTCGTTGATAATCCTTTTTACATTTAATCCGGCAATTTCACCAGCCTCTTTTGTGGCTTGCCTCTGTGAATCATTAAAGTATGCGGGCACTGTAATGACAGCCTCGGAAACTTCTTGTCCCAGATAATCCTCAGCAGTTTTCTTCATCTTTTGAAGAATCATAGCCGATATCTCTTGTGGAGAATATTTGCGATCTTCAATTACAACTCTGGGAGTATTGTTTTCCCCTTGTACAACTTTATATGGTACTCTTGAAATTTCTTTACTCAGATTGTTGAATTTCTCTCCCATCAATCTTTTGATAGAGGAGATTGTTTTGGTTGGATTAGTAATGGCCTGACGCTTGGCCGGATCCCCAACTTTTCGTTCACCTTTTTCTACAAAGGCAACCATTGACGGGGTTGTGCGTTTTCCTTCACTATTGGGAATTACAACTGGTTCATTTCCTTCCATTACAGAAACACAAGAGTTAGTTGTTCCCAGGTCTATTCCAATAATTTTGCCCATTGTTATGCTATTTTAATTTATTGACTTATTTGTTTGGCCAACATTGTTCAATCATTGTGCCAATAGTAAAAAATGACATTAGTATGAAATATTGACACTTATTGTGGAATTTT
>CAYUNU010000302.1:0-4991 GCA_964446195.1 uncultured Porphyromonadaceae bacterium
TCATGCTGAAAAACAAAATATACTTACTGCTGGCCATTGCCCCAATTTGGGTGATCACCTATCTCAACCTGCAAGAGATAAGTGACTTCTTTGTTTTCAATCTTCTTAATCTTGAGCCAGAAAAGCACCTTACTGAGGCAATCAGATTCTTTATTTTTGAGGTTCCAAAAGTAATGATGCTTTTGGTGCTTATTATTTTCATTGTTGGTCTTATCAGAACATTCTTTTCTCCCGAGAAAACCAGAAAAGCTCTGGAAGGCAAATCACTATTTACAGGAAACGTATTGGCTGCACTATTGGGTATTGTTACCCCCTTCTGCTCTTGCTCAGCTATACCTCTGTTCCTTGGATTTGTCGAAGCCGGAATACCCCTTGGCGTAACTTTTTCATTCCTGATCGCTGCTCCCATGATAAATGAAGTAGCCCTGGTTCTCCTGATAGGGCTATTCGGCTGGAAAGTGGCTATTATCTACGTATTCACAGGCCTCTCAATTGCCATATTAGCAGGATTTATCCTTGAAAAGCTAAATCTATCAAAGTACGTGGCCGAATGGGTATTTCAAACCAAAGCAAAAACCAATCAGTCCATTGAAAATTCACTCACTATTAATCAAAGAATCCAGTCTGGATTCGATATTGTTAAAGAGATAGTAGGAAAGATTTGGATATATATCCTCCTCGGTATTGCAGTTGGTGCAGGAGCGCACGGCTTTGTCCCGGATGCCTACCTGGCAGAAGCTCTTGGAAATCAGCACTGGTATTCGGTACCACTGGCCATCGCGGTGGGAATACCTCTCTATTCCAATGCAGCCGGAATAATACCTATTGTCAGTGTCCTCATCGAAAAAGGAGTAAGCTTAGGCACCGCCCTGGCCTTTATGATGTCGGTAATCGGACTTTCCCTCCCCGAAATAATCATACTTAAAAAAGTTCTCAAATGGCAGCTAATTGCCGTTTTTATTAGCACTGTTGCTGTGGGGATAATTATTGTAGGGTTTATTTTCAACTACCTTATTGTATTGTGAGCCTCATGATGAATGCTAGTTTTTTTTAAAAAACTTATTCGGTACTTTTATTGATTTCATTTTTAAATCAATAAATCATAAGAGTAAGAATTCATGAAAAGAACATTAATAGCATTTTTATGCAGCTTTTGCATAATACTATCTGTTTCGGCTCAAGGGACAAGACTCCTGCGACAACCGACAATCAGTTCAGACCATATTGCCTTTGCATATGGAGGAGACATATGGGTATCTGATATTAGTGGAGAGAATGTTAAGCGTCTCACCAGTACTTCTGCTGTTGAAAGCAATCCTCATTTTTCTCCTGATGGAAAACTAATAGCTTTTACATCTAATCGCACCGGAGGAAATGCAGTTTATACGGTATCTGTTAATGGCGGTGATGCAACACGTCATACCTGGCATCCTAGTTCAGCTATTTCTCGAGGATGGACTAATGATGGAGAGAGATTGCTTTTTGCATCATACAGAGATATATCTCCAGGAAACATCAATCGCTTATGGACTGTTTCGGTTAAGGGAGGACCCGAAGAGTTGCTGGCTCCGCAATGGGCAACTGATGGTTCCTTTTCCCCGGATGGGAAGAAGATTATTCTCGACAGGATTTCCCGCTGGGATGTTGAATGGCGCGCTTACAGAGGTGGCCAAAATACTCCATTAATCATTTTAGATCTTGAGGATTTAAGTGAAGTACTGCTACCAAATGAAAAAACCACCGACATTCAACCAATATGGCTGGGTTCGAAGGTTTATTTTCTTTCGGATAGTGACTGGACTTCCAATATTTGGTCTTATTCTCCTGATAATAAAGAATTAAAACAAATTACAAAGTTCAAAGGAACCGACATAAAGTGGCTTAATGGTTATGGTAACACCCTGTGTTTTGAGCAGGATGGTTATATTCATACACTTGACATAACATCAGGAAAGAGCAAAAAAATTGACATCACTGTTATTGGAGATTTTCCATGGGCAGCAGAGAAGTGGGAAGATGTTTCGAGCAGGGCACGATCAATTGGGATATCTCCAAAAGGTAAACGAGCCATTATGGAAGCTCGCGGTGAAATTTTCACTGTGCCTGTTGAACATGGCGATGCAAGAAACATTACACAAAGCTCCGGAGCGGCAGACCGCGCTCCGCTGTGGTCGCCAAAAGGGGATGAAATAGCATGGTTCTCTGATGAGGGCGGAAAAGGCTATTCGCTGAAGATTACGCCACAAGATGGCATGTCTGAAGTAAGAACAATTTCGATAGGAGAATCGAAGATGGCATGGGAGCCGGTCTGGTCACCTGATGGAAAGTATATAGCTTTTGTTGATGATGATGTTAGAATAAGAATTGTCGACCTTAAATCAGAAAAGGTTATCACAGCTGATGTTGGAGGAACAAATCTTCAACGAGGATCAATGGGCATCGTTTGGTCCCATGATTCAAAATGGCTGGCATATTCTAAATCAGGGACTAATAATCTAAATCAGATCAAGGTATGGTCCTTGGACACAAAGGAAGTGCAGCCTGTAACGAATAAGTTCGCCGATGCATCATCTCCAGCCTGGGACAGAGATAATCATCACCTGTATTTCCTGGCCAGTACGGATGTTGCTCTGGGTAGCGGTTGGGCCAATACCAGTTCGATGACAGCTGATCCTAAATACTCGGCTTATATTGTTAACCTCAGGAAAGATGACCCAACACCCTTCACTCTGCGCAGCGATGAAGAAGATGTTGAAAAAGAGGAAGATGCTGAAAAGGACAGTAAGGATGCTGATAAGAAAAAAGATGAAAAAGACGCAAAGGAAGCAGATAAAGGCAAAGACGACAAAAAGGCAAAAAGTGCTGAAGGAGATACTGTCAAGATTGATTTCAATGGAATTGAGAGAAGGATAATACCTCTTGGATTACCGTCCAAAAACTACTTATCAATTCTTGCAGGCCCTGCTGGCTCAGTCTTTATTGCCTCAAGAGAATCCGGCAGTTATTCTACCACACTTCAAAAATATACTCTGAAAGAGAGAGAAGCCAAGGAATTTTTAACTGGATTACGTCAGGTAACAATATCAGCTGATGGTAAGCAGATGCTGGCTCAGGTTGGTTCTAGCTGGAAGCTTATTGGAACAGCCGGAGCATCAGGCAAAGGAGGTAAAACAGTAAAGGTTAGTTTGAGTATGCGTCTGAACCGACTTGAGGAGTGGAATCAGATATATGAGGAAGCCTGGAGACATGAACGCGATTATTTCTACGATCCAAATATGCATGGTCGTGACTGGGACAAGGTATATAAACGATATGCCCCCTTAGTGCCATTCGTAAAACACCGGAGCGACCTGAATTATATTCTTGATATGGTAAATGGAGAGCTATCAGTGGGTCATAGTTTTGTTGGTGGTGGAGATATCCCCAGAGGTGAGTCTTCTTCCAGTGGTCTATTAGGTGCTGATTTGGTGGCTGATAATGGTTACTGGAAAATCAAGCGTATTTATACAACAGAAAGCTGGAATCCGGGCTTGAGCAGTCCACTTGATCGTCCGGGCATTAAGGTTGAGGAAGGCAATTATCTTGTCGGTATAAATGGCATAGAATTGACTGCAAAAGATAATCCATTTAAATATCTGGATGGGACAACAGGCAAACAAACCATTATCCATATTAATAGCAAGCCTGAATTCAAAGACTCCTGGAAAGAAACTATAAAACCAATTCGTAATGAAGGTTCCTTAAGAACCCGGGCATGGGTTGAGGACAACAGGCGACTGGTTGATAAACTATCAGGAGGTAAACTGGCTTACGTATGGATTCCAAACACCAGTACTCCCGGGATGGTATCTTTTAACAGATATTATTTTGCCCAACAAGATAAGGAAGGTGCAGTCATTGATGAACGCTTCAATGGAGGAGGATTACTTGATGATTACATGGTGGATTTGATGACTAGAAAATTAAGGGCAGGTTTGACAAATGAAGTACCCGATGGCAAACCCTTCCAGTTACCGGCAGGTATTCTTGGACCCAAAGTGCTACTGATAAATGAAATGGCAGGATCAGGAGGAGACTTCTTCCCTTGGGTATTCCGTCAGCAGCAAGCTGGTCCTCTGGTTGGTGCTACCACCTGGGGTGGGCTTGTCAAGTCTTCTGTACACTATGCCCTCATTGATGGAGGAACAGTAACAGCCCCTGACAATGCAGTTTTTGATCCTATCAATAACAAGTGGGTTGCTGAGAACGAGGGAGTACCTCCGGACATCGCTGTTCGTCAGGATGCCATATCATTATCGAAAGGCATTGATCCACAACTTGAGCGAGCCGTTAAAGAGTGTTTAAAGCTCCTTGAAGAACAAGGAAGCATAAAAGTCACACCACCGGCTTACTCAACTCCGGCAAAAAAGAAATAGTTTTAGCTTATCAACATGAAGCCACCGGCGCAAAAAAAGTGTCGGTGGCTTTTTTTATCTAGTCTTTTGTAGCATTCCAATTACCATTTTCCGCACCATCAATATAAAAAACGCCACTCATGGAATCATAGGCTTCGTTTACAGTTCCATCAAATCTAATATCAAGTTGGAAAAATAATATTGCCTCAATTGTTACCGAATACCCATCAATCTTACTATCTCCAGATATTTGAGTATAATCCCCATCCTGGAAAGCAAATTGACCCACTAATTTATGGTTATCCAGCTCAGTAAGTTGTAGTCGTCCAGTATAATTACGAGAAAAAATACCAAAGTTAAATTTCCAGAACCCAGTCATATTTGGAATTATACTAACTACTTTCACTACTGAATTAGTTTCACTTTCACCATATGCTTTAAGAGTAACATCATAATCTCCTCCCTGCACGTATTCATGGGAGGGATTTATCTCAGTGGAAGATTCCCCATCCCCAAAAGTCCACAAAAATTCATCAGCATTTGTTGAAGTATTAGTGAAATTTATGGTAACTGGAGCTTTTACATTGTTTTGGTCAA
>CAYUNU010000303.1:0-4965 GCA_964446195.1 uncultured Porphyromonadaceae bacterium
CCCCGCCGGGGTCGTGTTCCTCACCACCATTTATTGGTTATAGATGTAGGATCCCTCCGGGATCCGCTTATTTGCGTATATCCAGTCATTTTGTATGCGGTATTGATGCCGGAGTCATCATACGTTTATAGCAGTGAGGCAAGAATCATAGTAGACGACCCCTCCGGGGTCATATTCCTCAGCTTCATTTATTGGTTATAGATGTAGGATCCCACCGGGATCCGCTTATTTGCGTATATCCAGCCATTTTGTATGCGGTATTGATGCCGGAGGCATCATATGTTTGTAGCTGTGGGGTAAGAAATATAGCAGCCGACCCCAGAGGGGTCGCATAGATAATTGGTCATTCTACGATATTCAATTTCCAAATAAATTTTATATCGAATATTTAATATCAAACATCAGAGTATAAATTGTAAAGTCTAAATACTAAAGTGTAAAAATTAATTTCCTTTCCTCCTCAATATCCTATATTTTTCCGATTTTTTTGTTCAATCGCTTGATTGTCTTTTTCAAGCAGGTAATTCAAAGCCTCATACACATCTTTGAATTGTTTATTGTACTTATGCTCAAGTTCAAATAATTTGTCGGCCATGCCCTTATAGTTGAGCGTAAATGTTCTACGGGCTATGAAGGCTTCCACAATGGCTATATTCATTTGAATTGCCTTGTCACTCCATGTTCAGTAAATGCATATGGTGCTGCCGATATATTCCTATTGCGCTGGCCGGATGCGGTCACAAATTGTGACCGCACAGCATCCCATTCTTTCTGGGACAATCGAAACATGAAACTGGCAGGAAATCGCAAGATATTACGTTTAACCGCTTGATTCAGGGCTTTTGTTTCAACTTCATATAATTCCGCCAGGTCGAAGTCCAGCATGATCTTCATATCTCGAACTTCAAAAATCCGGGATGCTATTTTTTGTAGGTGCATTAATCAAAAGTTAGGCATTATAAACCAGAACCACTATATACATTAATACCCAAAATTTGTAATTGTCACATGTTATGTTTGCCTGAATTCAACATTTTCTAAGTTTTATCAAACGCCAGTTAAATGAAATTGTCATCCTGCTTTGCCCACCGTAGCCTTTCATCCTTCGCCAGCGCCAGTGCCACCGCTAAAGCTTTGGCGACACGCCGTTCGCAGAGTAGCTTGTGCCACCGCTAAAGCATAGGCGACACGCGGTTAGCACTCGCGGAAGGCTTCGGATGATGAAAAGCGTAGGCGGGAGGCGAAGCGAAGGGATGGAAGGACCTGTTGGCGGATAGCATCTCGCTAACAAAAAGCACCCATCAATTAAGCTCCAAGCTCCAAAACCCAAAAATCAAAATCCAAAACAAAATCCATTGTAAGTGTTACGGAATTCTGGAATTCCAGGTTTCTATCGCTAAATGAGACAAATGAGTCCTGTATTAAAGTCTAAAATTTCTAAGCATTATAAAACAATTACGGAATTAAATTGTCTTATATATGTATTTATGATATATGGATCTTTAAAATATTTTTTAAAAGCTATACCCATAAAACTACTTTTTAATTAAAACACAAACACATGATCGCCACCGACGGTGTTTATCAGGTAAGCTTTAAAGAATATCTTGACACCTTAAAAAAAACCCTACACAACTCATTTTACGAAATAGATAATATTGATTTATTCTCACAAAAAAGAGGTTTTCCTTCCCTTGTACTTCGAAATATTATGGAAACAAACCCACTGTCCGTTGCAATTCCAACACAATATGGAGGACGTGGAGCTAAGGTCAACGAATGCTTAGCAGTTTTAGAGACAGCCTCTTATGAGTCCTTACCTTTATCCTTAACTTTAGGTATTAACATTGGGCTTTTTTTAGAACCCGTTGCCAAATATGCACAAGATGAAGTTAAAGATGATATTTTTAAGCGCTTCTTAACCAAACAAAACATGGGTGGTTTAATGATAACCGAACCTGATTACGGTAGCGATGCCTTTAACATGCAAACTTCGAGTGTTAAACATGGCAATACATACCATGTAAAAGGAACTAAACACTGGCAAGGTCTCACGGGCATGGCTGATTACTGGATCATAACATCTCGTGAGAAAAATCAAAATGGAAAACTTGGACGCGATATTGATTTTTTCATTTCAGATAACCAACAAGCCGGGCAACGAGTAATTGTTGAGGAGTATTATAATAATATTGGGCTTTATGCAATACCATATGGAATTAATACGATCGATATAAAAGTACCACAACAATATAAATTACAACCCGAATCAACCGGAATCAAATTGATGATGGACTTATTGCACAGAAGCCGCATGCAAGTCCCGGGCATGGCTATGGGTTTTATTCACAGGTTGCTCGACGAATCAATTAAGCATTGCAATAACAGAATAATACGCGGAAAACATCTACTGGCATTAGATCAGGTAAAGCTCCAGATTGCGAAAATCCAAAGTCATTTTACGGTTTGCTCAGCCATGTGTGCCCGAAGTTCGGACATTAGCGGAATTGATAATAATTTGGCACTGTATGGTATTGAAGCAAATACTATGAAAACCTATGTTAGTGATGCTATGCAAGAATCAGCACAAACATATACCCAACTTTCCGGAGCTAACGGTTACAAAATGGAAAGTCTTGGATCGCGCAGCATTATTGATTCACGCCCATTCCAAATTTTTGAAGGGTCCAATGAAATGCTTTATACGCAAATTTCAGAAATGCTTATAAAAAAAATGACGCGTAAAAAGACTATGTGTCTTTCTGGTTTTTTGGAAGGATACGAACTCACCTACAAAGCTGCTGGCTATTTCAAATCATTGCTTGACTTTAATGTCGATATAAGCTTACCGCAACGCAGAATTGTTGATTTAGGTAAAATAATAAGCAGAGTAGTTGCTTGCAATCATGTGATTGACTTAGGCATAAAAGGTTTTAGAGCCGATTTAATAGCGAATAGTATTGAGATGCTTAAACATGAGGTAAGTACTTTGGTAAGTTCATATAAGTATCATACAAAAGTCAATCCGATTGAAGATTACTCAGATGGAGGACGCTGGTTGGCCTTTAGCTAATACAACTCGCTGGCAAAGAGGGCCTGTCAATCAATCTCCAAATGGCTTTTTGTCAGATTTGGATTATTCTCAATAAAGAATTCTAAAAATTCTTTATGAATATAATCTATTAAAACGGTTGTATCATACTCTTCAATGGTCTTTCCCATATAATGCCCTATAAGCCCATGGTAGTAGCCGTCGACCTGCTCTAAAAAGATCTCCAGTTCAGGAGTGGTACAACTTAAATTATAAAACTCTTCAATTAAGAATGGTTTATCACTTTGATTGTCTTTTACATAATTTATACTGGCGATTAAGTTCGCTGTATTTGGATAAATATGGGTGCTGAGAATATCAAAATGACTGGCAATTGAGTTTATTGGCCCTAAAGGCAAGAGGCCAACGGTAACCATTGTAACATCGTCTTCGGTTCGAATGGCCGCCGTCATCAGATCTGACCAGATGCCTATTGTTTCCCAGTAGGGATTCCCCGGACTTATCGAAATATTCTGAATAAACTGATACCCGCCGAATTGGCCACCTTCCGGATACCAGCTGCAATTACTCGAATCGGGATGGCATCCTGAGGCGACAACAGGTTCGTTTATCAGGTCATAAGCAAATATACAGGAATAGCCTTTTACGGTAGCAGCCACTGTTTTCCAGAAAAGTTTTTGTGTTTCCCATCGTTGGAAGTCTTCCAGTTCATCGTACCATGGCTGTGCATCACTCAGTCTGTAGGCCCCCAGGCCGGTAACGATCAAATAGATCCCTTCTTCTTCTGAAATCTTCACCAAACGCTCCAGCCGTTCAAAGGAAACAGCATTCGGGCTTGTTGTACTTATCATGTACTTTACGTATTGTAAATGAATACGAACGGTATTGGCTCCATAGGCCTTCATTTCCCTGAAGTCTTTCCTGATTATTTCCCAGGCATCCTCCATCATCCAAAAATCTTCTGTTAGGTCAACCAGGGCTGCATTAGTGTAATTGAATCCCCAGGGAAAAAATGGATCCCAGTTCTCATCTACAAAGGTATTGTTCAAAAATCCGGTTATTTTAGGAAGAGGACTGTGCACTACTGTATCGGCTGTGTAAAAAATGATGCTGTCGATATCTGATACTGCAGATTTCCAAACAACATTTTCATTTTGCAGGACATACATTGTGTCATTTTGAGATTTCGATACAATAGTGGTAAGTAGTATTGTTAGAATCAGGAAAATACCTCTTTTCATCTTGTTTCCTCCTTATTTATTGCTTGATGATTTTCATTGATTTGATTTCTGTTTCATTGCGGAAATGGCAAATGTAGGTGCCTGAGGGCAAATGGCTCATATCAATTGATATGATGTCAGTCCCTGATATCTCCTGTGATTTCAAAACCTTGCCTTCGAGGCTTAGGATATTTACAATCCCATTTGAATGGGCTGCGGCGGTTAAATCAATTTTCAGCTTATTGTGTACCGGGTTTGGATATATCCTTATATCTTGATTTGCAATATTTTCAGTATCAATGTGTACTGAAGTAGAATCAGAAAAGCTCAGGAGTCGCAAGCTGTCCAGGGTATAGATATCATAACTATTGTCTGTTTTGCTAATAGTAAGTTTACCTGAAGAGAAACTTAGCTTGCGAATGTTGTTCAATGAATAAGCGGTTTGTGTTCCGGCATTTTCTTTGACATACATATTTTGCGCTTGCAGATCTGTTGGTCCAAGACAGACAAATATTAAGATAATTAATGTGAATTTTGTGTGTAGCATTCTGGCTCTCATTTAAAGAGGTGCTAAAAAAAGTTTGGTTTAATCGGTCCTTTTCTAGAAAATAGTTTTGCCTTTTTTATGCAATTTATTCAAAGATACAAAAGTTTACAAGGACATTTCTGGCTGTCTTTTTTGATTTACAAATT
>CAYUNU010000304.1:0-4956 GCA_964446195.1 uncultured Porphyromonadaceae bacterium
TAAATTTATAATCATTCTGTATAGCTTCTACCATATCTTCGTGAAAACATTTTTGCCGGCAAATTTTTCTCCCTCGGTTTTTATTCCTTTAATAACTGGTACACCGATAAATTTTTCAGCGAATTCAGCATAAATATCAAGAATCTTCAATGTTTCCTCAACTGCCTCCTTACTGGTTGAGTGGGCAGTATGGCCTTCTTGCCAAAGAAACTCTGCTGTTCTTAGAAATAAGCGTGTGCGCATCTCCCAGCGGACAACATTGGCCCATTGATTTATAAGAAGTGGAAGATCTCTGTAGGATTGAATCCAGTTTTTATAAGTATTCCAGATAATTGTTTCTGAGGTTGGTCGAACTATAAGTTCTTCCTCCAATTTGGCATTCTCATCAACCACTAAACCTTTTCCATCAGGATTTTGTTTAAGACGGTAGTGAGTGACAACCGCGCACTCCTTTGCAAAACCCTCCACATGATCCGCCTCACGGCTAAAAAATGATTTTGGTATGAATAAAGGGAAATATGCATTTACATGCCCAGATTTCTTAAACATTAAATCTAATTGAGCTTGCATTTTTTCCCAAATGGCATAACCATAAGGCTTTATTACCATGCATCCTCTTACCGCAGAATTCTCAGCCAGATCGGCCTTAATAACCAAATCATTGTACCATTGAGCGTAATTTTCATCCCTCGTAGTTAAAACTTTTGCCATATTGTAGTTTTTGGTATAGTATTTGCTTTTTGATTACGAAATTGTAGGATGCAAATTAAGAAAATTTAATCCTATATTTAAAACAAATTGGAGGAACGAATTATGAAAGCGACTAATACACAACTACTGCTGATCCTTGTGCTTCTTTTAAGTTCATGCGGAACTGGTATGTACATGTCTGGTGGTTACACAGATGACTTGTATTATACCCCTGAAGTGCAACCTATGGTTGTTGAAAAGAGGGTGATTATTGAACAACCTTCTGTAGATCAAGAAAAAAATCTGGAGAATAAAGAAAAAACTGCTTTGATTGAGGAAGAAGAGTTTGTTGAGGGCCAAAGAGAGTATGTTCTTACGGATTCATTATATGAAGAATTTGTTGATGAGGACGGTAATACAATCGTAAATAATCATTATTACTATGAGCCTGAAGAAGAAATGTATTATTCAAATCAGATAAACCGTTTCTACCGTCCTAGTATGTCTTTCGGATATTATGACCCTTTCTATAGCTACGGCTTAGATTACGGCTTATATGGCGGCTATGGTTACTCTTATTATAGTCCTTATTCAAGCTGGTATAGTCCCTGGAATTTCTATGGTAGATCATATTACTCAGGTTATTGGGGGACTTATGGTTACGGATATGCTTATAGTCCATGGTATTATCGCAACTCTTATTATGGTTATGATCGTTCATGGGGTCAGGGTTATAGTTATAGAAACAGTGATAAGTATCACTATGGACATCGCAATTCATTTAACACTGATGGACAGTGGGGTGGTGGAAGTAGCGCCTTAGGTAGTAAGTCACAAAGAAGCTCTTCTAGATCAGGTCTGGGAAGCGACGGATTAGCAACAAAATCATCTGTCGCTGGTCAGGATGGTACAAATAGAACTTCATTAAACAACGCTGTTTCGGGTACTGAAAACAGATCGTCAAGTATTGGAAATACTTATCCAAGCAAGATTAATTCCAATAGCAGAACATCATCTGCTAATAGTAGAAGTAATATAAGTTCTACAAGCAAGTCTGGCAGTCAATATGCAAGGCCTCCTGTGAAAGTCTCAAATAGCCGAAGCAGTTCATTAAGCAGCCGTTCAACATATACACGACCAAAATCCAGCACATCAAGTAGCAGTAGCTATAAGAGTGGAACATCTTATCGTTCAAATAGTAATACTGGTAATTCATCCGCTTATCGTAGCTCTGGATCCAGAGTCGTGCCACCAACAACAACCCGGTCAAGTTCCACATATAAAAGTTCATCTTCAACTAACAGGAGCTCAGGTAGCTCTTACAGAAGTTCCGGCAGCTCATCAGGTAGTAGCTATAGAAGTTCCGGTAGCTCAACAGGTAGTAGCTCCAGAAGTTCAGGTGGTAGCTCAGGGAGTGTTTCCCGAAGCAGCTCATCAGGAAGCTCAAGTGGCTCATCCAGAAGCTCAGGAGGAGGAAGTAGTTCAAGATCTGGTGGCGGAAGAAGATAAACCTTATTTAACTTATTGGTAAACATGGTTCATTATAACATGTAATAGGTTTTCCTTGACAAAAAATAACTGAATAAAAAAATAGTAAAATGAAAAAATATATCCTATTTATACTCGTAGTAAGCTTTAGCCTAGGTGCTTGGGCGCAAAACGAACAAGATGCACTCCGGTTCTCAAAAACATATGTTGGCGGATCGGCCAGGACACTGAGTATGGGTGGTGCTTTTGGAGCCTTGGGTGGCGACTTTGGAGCACTAAGTATAAATCCTGCAGGAATAGCTTTGTTCCGACAGAGCGAATTCTCTATTACACCCAATTTTAATACTATCAAGACGGAAGCCAATTACCTGGATAATAACATTTACGAATCACAGTATAAAATGGGCCTCAATCAATTTGGATTTGTAGTTCCATTTAATTCAAAAAACGGTGTTGACGGGAAGTCTAACAATATTGTTTTTGGCTTTGGTTATAACAAGATCAGAGATTTTACTAACAGTTATACAATGCAGGCTGTGAATAATAGTAATTCACTGGTTGATGAATTTGTTTATACTGCAAATCTGTATGACGACTGGGATCCTTTCACCGATGAACTGGCCTGGGAAACTTATTTAATAGATTATGATAGCCTTGCCGGGGTATTCTATTCCGATTTTGATGTGTCAGGATATGGCCAAACTCAAAGAAGAACAGTATCAACAACGGGAGGTATAGGTGAATACTCTTTTACTATTGGTGCTAATCTTAGTCATAAATTATACGTTGGTGGAGCCCTTGGAATACAAAGTGCCGATTATAAAGAAGTATGGACTCATTCCGAAAGTGATCCAGATGATATCATTGACTACTTTGAACAGTTTTCTTTTAGAAATACTCTTTATACAACAGGTAGAGGCGTAAATGTAAAGTTAGGTTTTATTGCACGACCAGTTGAATGGATCCGGGTTGGTGGAGCAATACATACTCCAACATTCTACAAAATGAGTGATGACTTTACTAGTGTTATGACTACCGACCTGGCTGATGGTGAGTCTTCGCATGAGTATGAAGCATATGGAGAATACAATTATGAGATAACTACTCCTTTCAAAGCAATTGGTAGTTTGGCTTTTATGATAAAACAAATGGGGTTGATATCTGTTGATTATGAGTATGTCGACTATTCGTCAGCAAGACTGAATGGAAAAGATTATGATTTCTTTGATGAAAATCAGGCTGTATCCAATAGATATAAGGCTACAAGCAACCTGAGACTGGGTGGAGAGGTTCATATGGGCCCAATATTTTTCAGAGCAGGCTATGCCCTATATGCAAGCCCCTATGTATCAGGTGAGGCGAATGAAGATCAGGTTTATACAGCAATATCTGGAGGATTGGGGTATAGAACATCAGGATTCTATATGGATTTTGGAGTAATTAAATCAGGATTTGATCAAACATATTTCCTTTATAATCAAAACTCTGCGGAAATTACAAACTCAAGGACTCAGTTAATGGCAACTGTTGGATTCAGGTTTTAAATAGGCTTATTTAGTTTACCTTAAAATGTTATCCCCGGACTAATTCGGGGATTTTTTTTTGAAATTTATCTTCTGACTACTGATTCTTTGATTATCCTCACTGCATCCGGACCAGTTTGAAAAAGCAAGTCAAGTATGCTGAGATTGGGTAAAAAACCATGTCTGTCAGAAAAATTTTGTGTGTATACCTGAGGAGAAAAATGAGTATCCATATCCAAGCTCTTTTTGGGATGAATCAAGATACGCAAATCATTATTATCCAGGGGTGCAGTGTACTCTGAAGTCTCTAAAATCCTGATGTTAAGATCCAAAATGTCAAGAAGTGTCAGGAGTATCTCATAATTATAATCAAATAAAAAATTCCATTTTTTTTCCCAGAAGGGTAGAATGTCATCAATGTAATACTCATAAAAAGGAGAATGATTATAAGCCGACAATATAGTTTTCCTATGTGTTTCATTCCAGCTTTCAGAATAATCCAACTTAACATCTTTTATTAATTGTCCCGGACTCCTACCTTTATGAAGGGGCACAGTAAGATCAATTAAACCATTAGCAGCCAATATTCTATGTCTGTTTCGGTAAGATTGCTTTTGTAAGTTCTCGCATGATTCTATGTGAAACTCATTAAGATCAATAATCTTACAGAAGTATTGTATAGGGGGGAAATGGGCTGTTGAAAGCAGCATGTTTACTTATCAATCTTTTTAAGTACTCTTTGAATACCCGACTTATTAAGGTGATCAAAATTCGAGTGTCCGGAATAGAGTATTCTTTTACTGGTTCCTAATAAGTGAGATGCAGGTATGAAACCAATTATTCTACTGTCATTAGGATTACCACTATTGTCGTCGAGGACAAAGTAGTAATTACTTTTAAAGGTATAGGAATCAGCCTTGACTCCATTAATTGTTATTCCACTAAAATCTATTATAAGATCATTACCTTCATTTACGTCAATAATGTCTCTGTAAAGATCAACATTCTTAATGCTTAGACTTACTTCAAGTCCCTTAGCTGGCACTATAACGGGCCCAAACTGATCACGATTCCAGTTAAAGAAACTAGAATATGGGAAGTAAGCTTTGGAGGAGTCGCCATAATATTGTTTTAGTAATCTAACATTTTTTATCCCTGGGATCTTTTGTATTTCCTCATAAGAAATACTGTCAAGAGGAAGGTCGTAAATTCCAATGTCAGATATCATAACAGGTTCTTCCAGTTTATGCTTAGC
>CAYUNU010000305.1:0-4931 GCA_964446195.1 uncultured Porphyromonadaceae bacterium
GCGAGACAGGAATTCTCCTCCAAACAGTATACCCTTGGTTGCTATTGGAACCGGACTGCTTTGGTTTGGATGGTATGGATTTAATGCCGGAAGTGAGCTCGATGTTGATGCTATTTCAACCTTAGCCTTCCTCAACACTGATGTTGCGGCATCCTTTGCCGCAATCACATGGCTGATTATCGAATGGGTCAGAGAAGGTCAGCCAAAGTTTGTAGGACTACTTACCGGTGCTGTTGCCGGATTGGCAACAATAACTCCGGCGGCAGGTTTTGTTCCGCTGTGGGCTGCCATGATTATTGGAATCTCAGCAGGTGCCGTTTGTTATATGGCTGTACAGATGAAAAATAGATTAGGTTGGGATGATGCTTTAGATGTATGGGGAGTTCACGGAATTGGTGGTGTTTTAGGAACTGTGCTTCTTGGAGTTTTCGCCTATTCATCGATCAATGGGCAAAGTGGGCTTCTTGATGGTGATGCCGGTTTTTTCATGAAAGAAGTAGTTGCGGTTGTCATTGCAGCAGCTTATGCTTTTGGGTTTACATATCTCATGCTGGTATTAATAAACCTGATATCGCCTGTCAAAGCTTCTCAAGAAGACGAAGAAGTGGGAATTGACCAAGCTTTACATGGGGAAAAGGCCTATGATGAGGGTGCTTTATAATTAAAATGACTAAAAGGGAAAACAGGCTAGGATAATATTCTTGGCCTGTTTTTTTATTTTGTAAGAGCGGAGTTCAATAGATCAGAAAGATCCTGAGTGGTTTTCTCGTTTTCGATCCCGGCGATCACAGCCACACCGGATCGTATCTCTGCATTCACCATCGGCAAAGACCAGATCTCATTATTAACGGTGAATGCAACAATTTTGCCGGTGTTGGCATTAGTCATGTCGGCCCATTTTTTTGTACCCTCAAAGGTGAACCTTAGTTCGACAGACCCTACCCGGGGTATAGCTTTTTTAATATCAGAAATATCTATAGTTGCTTTTTCTTTTAGGGCGATAATTGCATAAGAGCTTCCTGTTGAACTTTTGTTTGGTCGTGTAAGCATCAGGTGCATCTTTGGGGTAGATGTCTCTGTAAAAAGTGAATCAAAATAAGCAACATTAGAGATGCTAACGTATCCCAGGACAGGCGAATCCATGTCAAGTTCCTGGTTAAGAATGAATTTCGATAAGTTTTCAGAAAATGGTCTGAGCTCATTCAGGGGAACAGTTTCATAAATACCAAATTGCAGTTTTTTTTCTTGTGCAGAGGCTTGCTTTAATGCACTGAATAGAAAAAGTACACAAATGCTTATGGTGATAACTTTTTTCATGTCACCAAATTTAGTGTTTTTAGCTTATGTTTTTTATATTTTCGGGCAAGGGGAAATATTGATGATCTGAAAAAGTATTTAGAAAGCAAATCTGAATAAAATATGAAAGCAATAATTATAGTTATGATGAGTCTGTTCACACTTGGTTGTGTTCAGCTTACAGACCGGGATGAGAAGAGGACTGGAGTTGAATTGAAAGTAATGGTATGGAATATATTGCATGGAGGTCATGATGAGGGACTTCCTGAGGATGGAAGACCAGACATCATACAGATAATCAAAGATTCGGAAGCGGATGTAGTGTTAATGATTGAGACTTATGGATCAGCTCCAATGATTGCAGATTCATTGGGCTTCAGTTATGAGTTATTGTCGAGCAATCTATGTATTTATAGTCGTTATCCTATTATTAAAAAGCTGTTGTTTACGGAACAAATATCAAGTTTTAATTTTGGCGGAGTTCAAATATCAGTTGATGGTAAGCTTGTTAACGTGTTTGATACCTGGTTGCATTACTTACCGGATACTCGTCTGGCTCCTTTGGATACGACCGAGGCGGAAATATTGGCCTGGGAAAATGAAGGTTCTCGCGATGATGAAGTTAAAGCTATATTATTAGCAATAAGCGACTATATTCTTCAAGCAGATAGCATTCCTATAATTATGGGTGGGGATTTCAACAGCCATTCGCATCTCGACTGGACAGAGAGCACAAAAGAGATGTTCAATCATGGAGCTCAGGTTGTAAATTGGACGGTTTCCAGAGAGATGTTTAATGCAGGATTTGAAGATACATTTCGCAAGATTCATCCTGATCCAGTGGAAAACATTGGTACTACATGGTTAAGTGTCCAGGATGGGGACGGAAAAGTTGAATTCACCCGTCGGGATCGCATTGATTATTTATATTATAAGGGGAAAACCCTTACTGTTAGTGACTCATATTCGGATGTTGCTCCATTCTCGAAAGATTTCAAATATAGAGGAAGAGAATATTCCCATTTTCCCTCAGATCATGGGTTTGTACTAACTACATTCGAGCTCAATTAATTGTTTTATTATCTGATTACGACTATTTTAGAATCAATTGCTTGCGCGGAAAAATATCCCATTGCTCCGTTTGAGATATTGTTTTGGGGATTTGCCGGGGCTGAGCTGCCAAAGCTTGGGCCTCCACCGCTCACTTCACCGAGCTGGTCGAGATAGGTATATGTTTTTTGGTCGATAGATATTAGTTCTACAAAAACTGTATCTCCTAATTCGTAAAAGCCTCTCCGATTGAGATTCATTAGGCTAGGCTTGCCATTAGATAAGGCATCATTCGCTAAAATTTTTGCACTTGATCCAGGGAAATCAGGTTCAGTAATTTCACTCTTGTTTAATTTTTTAAAAGTGAACATATAAAAGTTCGATTCTTGTACGGGGTCGGTGTACCATAAATTGAGCATGTAACCGCCGCCTAGGCTATCGTTGGGGTTGAAGGTGTTGAACCATTCAACAACAAGGCTATCGATTTTAACTTTAGTTGGAAGTTTAGAGCTAGCTTCGTATAGTTCCTCTCCTTCTTCTATTTTAAGTGTATATGTTTCTCCTGATTTACCCTCTAATTCTGATGATTGATATACTCCTTCATTTATTTCTACAAGGTTAACTGATTGACCGGATGCTATGCTCAAACTCACTTTTGCACCACTAACAAGCTCAGGTTCATTTGGATTGAAATAATCAGTTGTTCTACTTAGGAAAACTGTGGCTGGTGAAGACTGATCTGTTATCTTAGCTTCAACCACTACTCTTTGCATAGCTGAATTAAGCTCAATATCAATGATATCGGTGCATGATGAAAGAGTTAAAATCAGGATAAAAATATATATTAAATTTTTCATTTTGCTTTCAATTAAAACTTGAAATTCCAGGTTATCGAAGGGATGATACTAAATAATGACAATCGTTCGGCCTGGGTAATATTGGGGTTATCCTCGCTTTGGATGAAGTTAATGGAATATGCATTTTTTCTTGCATAAGCGTTGTACACGCTAAAATTCCAGTTGGAGCTGTACCTCTCATGTTTTTTACCTGCTAAGTTCACACCAATGTCCAAACGGTGATAATCCGGCATTCTGTAGCCGTTTCTTTCTGTGTACATGTTTACTATTTCACCATCGATAAAATATTTTCCACTAGGGAAAGTAACTGCATCCCCAGTATAGTAGACCCATGAGGCTGATACACTCCATTTAGGGTTTAATTGATAAATGCCCACTATTGAGAAATCATGTTTTCTGTCGTGGCGGGCAGGAAACCATTTCCCATTATCAATATCATCGAAAGTTCTTTCCGTTCGGGATAGTGTATAGCTTACCCAACCTGTTAACTTGCCTGATTTCTTTTTTGCATACACTTCTAATCCATAAGCTCTTCCTTCGCCAAACACTAATTGGGATTCCACTAGAGGGTTGATTAGAAGGTCAGCACCATTTTTGTATTCGATTTGGTTTTCAAGACTTTTGTAGTATCCCTCCACGGAGGTTTCCCATTGGTTATCATTGAAGTTTCTGAAGTAACCCAAGGCAAATTGATCGGCCAGTTCGGGTTTCACGATACTGCTACTTGGTATCCAGGAGTCCAGGGGAGTGCCTGAAGTTGAATTAGAAATCAGGTGAATATATTGTCTGTTTCTGTTGTATGATGCTTTTATTGAGCTCTGATCAGATAGGACAAAGCTGAAAGATGCTCTTGGCTCAAAACCGCCATAATTGGCTATTGTTTCGCCTTTTGAATACGAGGTCGTATCCGTGACGGCTCCATCAGAATTGTAAGAATAGTAATCGCCGGGTCCAACAGGAATAAAGCGTGAATATCTTAAACCATAATCCAACGAAAAACGGGCACCAATTTTCATTTCATGTGATATGTAAGCAGCGGCATCATAGGCGTACCTATCATCCAAAACAGGAGGTTCAAAGCCTACGAAGTTACTTTCAATTTGTCCCGGGTTAAATGTGTGGTAGGAGAGGTTGGTTCCCCATTTGACTCTGTTTCTGCTGTTAGCATAAAACTGAAAATCCTCCTTAAGCGTAAGGTCTTTTATTCCCGATAGAAGGCTCAATGTGATGTCGTTAATATTAGCTCCTTGCTTAAAGTTGTAATCACTATAGATGAATGTACTGTTCAGAAACAAGCGGTCGCCAAAAAGGTGATTCCATCTCATGGTGCCTGTTTTGTTCCCCCAGTCAATACTCATGATATCCTTAAATCCCAGCACATCACGTCCGAAGTAGCCGGAAAAATAGATCCGGTCTTTTTCACCAATCTGATAATTAGCCTTAAGGTTGAGGTCGTAGAAATAGAGTTTGGTATCACGGATGCTGGTATCCTTGGCAAAATTCAGGAATAGGTCGGCATAAGTTCGCCTTCCAGAAACAATAAATGAACCTTTATCCTTAACGATGGGGCCTTCGATGCTCACGTTGGAAGATATTAAACCCAATCCTCCTGTAACTTCATATTCTTTATTATTCCCCTCATTCATGGTGATATCCAGAACAGATGACAGTCGCCACCCATATTTGGCAGGTATTCCTCCTTTGTATAGCTGGACATCTTTGATAGCT
>CAYUNU010000306.1:0-4928 GCA_964446195.1 uncultured Porphyromonadaceae bacterium
ATTGGAACCAATCGGCTTGCTTCAGCGGCAAAACGGGATTATCGAGGACCAGCATTAGCCTATTATTATCCAGTATCCCCAATCGCAGGGGCCTGGGGGGATCAAACTTGTCAATTCTATAAGAGCCAGAATTTTCCCGGCCCGGTGTCCCTCCCGAATAATCAAAAGAGGGCTTCCAGGACTCCTGTGCACAGGGATAATTAAAATCATTTAGTTCCAAAGACCAGCCGCCTTCTTTTTTTAGGACATCATCAAATAGAGAAGGGTGATATTGCATGAAGTGGACAATATCGCCACCCGGAGAAAGCAGAGCTATGAACTGTCCTGAGTTTCTGAGGACTAACCATTTATCAGGAGATATAACATTAATATTCAAATACGAAAAATCAGCTGCCCCTGATGCAGGTACCAGAATCACAAAGCTCCCTGGAGATAAAAAGAATCGTGGTAAACTCGCCTTTTTGTCCCCCACCCTGATAGTCCAGTTAAACAAATCCACTGTATCAGGAGAAGCATTAAAAAGTTCGATGTACTCTTTGTTCGGTAAACCAATCACCGGCTCCGGATCACACAAAACCTCGGTAATCAGGACATTGAGTGGCTCCTGATTTAAAAAATTCTTAAGATCATGTTGCGAGAAGGAGTATTTTGTTAAGCATATAAAGGCAAATGCCCCAAGAAGGAATGATTTTCGTGTTAATTGCATATTTTTGTGCGCTCTTTCTATTATAGATGTAAAAATGAGGGCTGATTGGAAAAATAAATGTAGAAATTATGAAAGTTGCAGTTGTAGGAGCCACAGGATTGGTTGGGCAGAAGATGCTTGAAGTACTTGATGAAAGGAATTTTAAGATAGATGAATTATTAGTTGTAGCATCAGCCAGGTCGGTGGGCAAGACGGTAACATTCAGGAATACTGATTATTCCGTTATTGGAATGGAAGAGGCAATTAATAAACATCCTGATATCGCCATATTTTCGGCCGGGGGAGGCACATCCGAAAAATGGGCCCCTGAATTTGCAAAAAATGGAACCACCGTTATCGATAATTCTTCAGCCTGGAGGATGGATCCATCAAAAAAACTTATTATTCCTGAGATCAACGCAAATGAATTAACTAAGGATGATAAGATTATTGCAAACCCCAATTGCTCTACCATTCAGATGCTTATGGTCCTCGCACCACTTCATCGAAAGTATGGTATCAAAAGAGTGGTAGTAAGTACTTATCAGTCTGTGACAGGAACCGGGAAGTTGGCTATTGATCAGCTTAATTATGAGGAAGATGAAGCGTCAGGCCGAACAAGCAAGCAGTTTTCAGCTGGCAGCATCCAGTCCAAAGCTTATCCACATCAAATTTACAGGAATTGTCTGCCACATTGTGATGTGTTCACAGACAATGGTTATACCAAGGAGGAGATGAAGTTGCTCAATGAGACGCGGAAAATCCTTTCTGATGATTCGATAAATTTAACGGCCACTGCGGTTAGGGTACCTGTTGTTGGAGGGCATTCAGAATCGGTAAATATAGAGTTCACATCAGGATTTGATATTGAGGAGATTAAGATACTTCTAGCTACAACATCAGGAGTTATTTTACAGGATAAACCGGAGGATAATCTATATCCCATGCCTATGAATGCAGAAGGCAAGGATGATGTTTTTGTTGGCAGGATCAGGAGGGATCATTCTCAGTCCAACTCACTTAACCTATGGATTGTTTCGGATAATTTAAGAAAGGGTGCTGCAAGCAATGCCGTACAGATAGCCGAATATCTTGTAAAAAACAAGCTGGTAGCTTTTTAGATCAGCTCAAGAAGATCTCTGATACCCATTGAGCTACTTCGGTCTGTATTAGAGAGAATAATCAGGGTTTTCTTATTTCCTAGCTCTCTTATAAAATACGTATGAAACCCTTTCCACCAGCCAGAATGATAAACAATTTTATTATCCGGATCTTTAGCATTAATTCTCCAGCCTAAGCCATAATTATCCCATACCCTAAGGTCCTTATGCTGAAGGGTGAATGCTTCTTCCAGAGTGGACTGTGATATAAAGCTGCTATCGTAAAGAGCCTGATCGAGCTTAAATAGATCTAAAGCGGAGGCATATACTCCCTTGTCGCCTACTACTCCATTCAAATAAGTATTTTCAGCCACATGTCTGCCGCCGGAATATCCAACCACGCGATTAAAATTATCGGGATATACACTTTTGTTGTATATCACACTGCTATTCATGTTAAGAGGCAGAAAGATATTTAGTTTAATGTAAGCCTCGAAAGACATTTCACTTATAGCTTCAACTATCAGAGCTAAAATAGCATAATTAGTATTTGAGTAATTATATCTCTTGTCGGGTGGGTAATATGGTTTGGGTACATACTTAACCATCAGATCAAGAACATCCATATTAGTAATTGCTAGCTCCCGGTCGGGCCAATACTCATCAGAGAAATACATATAATTTGAAAGGCCCGATCTATGACTTAGAAGGTGACGTATTGAGATACCGTGATATGGAAACTCCGGTAGATACTGTTGAACAGAATCTTCCAGTTTCAATAATCCATCATCATAAAGCTTGAGAACAGCCAGGGCGGTTATTGGTTTTGAAACGGAGGCAAGCTGGAAAGAGGATTCCATCCTGAGAGAATCCTTAGTTCTCAAATTTGCAAAGCCATAAGCTTTTGAGAAGCATATTTCGCCATCCTGAGAGTACAGGACGGTACCGTTAAACCCATATTTAGCCTTATTTTCAAAAAACTCCTCTACACGAACTATGCTCTCAGACTCCCCATAATTTATTGAATCCAATGAATTTATTATGGGTTCTTCGGCCAATAAATCAATTGGAGACGCTTGACCTCCCATGGGTTTATGCTCAGTTTCCTTTGGCTGACAAGCAGTAAGGAAAACTGCAAAAGCAAAAAATATGATTGGGGATAGCTTCATTCTTAATATAAAAAATCATTATAGGGAAAGCGCTTCACATGAATCTCTTTCACCTTTTCATACATTAAATTTTTTAACGCATCCAGGTTAGTTTTATTTTTTGCTGAAATAAAAATACTGGATTTATTATCCCGACTCATCCATGTCATCTGAAGATCCTCGAGGCTATAGTTCTCTCTGGTTTTAGGCGTTAGATCATCTTCATCTTTAGGCTCATAGGTAAATGCATCAATTTTATTAAAAACCAAAATTAATGATTTTTCGCTACCACCTAATTCGCTAAGTGTTTCCTCCACCACCTTTATCTGATCCTCGAAAGAAGGATGTGAAATATCCACCACATGAATAAGAATATCAGCTTCTCTCACCTCGTCCAATGTTGATTTGAACGATTCCACCAGATGGTGGGGCAACTTACGAATGAACCCTACAGTATCTCCAAGTAGGAAAGGCAAATTCCCCACCACTACTTTACGTACGGTAGTATCAAGGGTTGCAAAAAGTTTATTCTCAGCAAAAACGTCAGATTTACTAAGAATATTCATGATGGTTGATTTCCCCACATTGGTATAACCTACCAGAGCCACCCTAACCATCTTACCTCTATTCTTACGCTGGGTAGCCACTTGTTTATCAATTTTCACCAGCTGCTCCTTCAGTCGGGCTATTTTATCTCGGATTATCCTTCTATCCGTTTCTATCTCTGTTTCACCAGGGCCTCTTAATCCAATTCCTCCTCTTTGTCTTTCCAGATGGGTCCACATTCTGGTAAGACGAGGGAGCAGATATTGATATTGAGCCAGTTCCACCTGAACTTTAGCATGAGCTGTCCTTGCTCTTTTCGCAAAAATATCCAGGATAAGGTTTGTTCGGTCGAGTACTCTTTTATTAAATACCTTTTCAATATTCCTCAGTTGGGTTGGGCTAAGCTCATCATCAAAAATTATTAGATCTATTTCCTCTTTTTCAACGAAAGACCTTATCTCCTCCAGTTTACCGGAGCCCACGAATGTTACTGAGTTGGGAGCATCCAGGTGTTGGGTAAATCGCTTAACGGTGACAGCCCCTGCTGTTTCCACCAGGAACTCCAATTCGTTAAGGTACTCATCCACCAGTCGATCGGTTTGATCACGATTGATCACACCAATTAGGATAGCTGATTCCTGTTCCGGTTCTGTCAAGTAATAATTCCCCATGTTTGCTTAAGAGGTAAATGGTTCTAAATTTGCCCTTTCCGAGCGCAAAAGTGCAAAAAAAAACCACCCCAAATAGGAGTGGTCATAATATTTTTTAACAAATGTTATTGTAAAATAAATTTCACAGGCATCGACATGGACACGTTAACAGGCTTACCGCGCTGCATTCCAGGGGTCCATTGTGGGGCAGCTTTAAGAGCCCTAAGAACCTCATTATCCAAAGATGGGTCAACACCTCTAACAATAGTAATCTGAGCTATCTGCCCTTTTTTGTCAACCACAAAGTTAACATAAACGGTACCGCTGATACCATTCTCCATGGCCATCGGGGGATAATTAATGGATCCCTGGATATAATTTCGGAATCCTTCAAGCCCTTCTCCCTGGAATAGTGGCATATCTTCCACAATGTAGAAAACCTCGGCATCCTCCTCCTCTTCCTCTTCCATTGCAATAATTTCTATCTCATCATCCTGACTAGCTTCGAAGTCTTCGATAATCAGGTCATCCTCAAGTTCCACGTCATCTTCCACAATATTCAGTTCGAGAATAACTTTCTGAGGTTTTGGAGGTGTAACAGGCTTTTGCAGTTCCTGCCTTGTGATAGGAATAATTTCCTCTTCACCCGCCAGGTCTTTCAGTTCACCCAGTGAACTAACTTGAATATCAGACTTTGTCCACTCAAAACCAAAGAGGACAACTGCGAGTGCAAGTACATAACCTATTTCCAGAAATAGACTTTTCTTTTTTTCCAGATCTGCCTTATCGGATTTCTTAA
>CAYUNU010000307.1:0-4905 GCA_964446195.1 uncultured Porphyromonadaceae bacterium
AAGCGCCCTAGCATTTAACTAAACCGCTGTATGTGATAAATTGTCGATTTGCAGGCGACTAATCCTATTTAAGACTTCTATACTTTTTCTACGTTCTTCCTCAATATCAAAGTCATTCTGAAGACCAAGCTTATTTTCGTTGATTGAACTGAATGCCGAGCAGAAAATTCCTGAGGTACTGATCGTTGCATGCCCGGTACTTCCTGTGTTTGGGGTTTCGGAAGAGGGCTCCTAATTCACTTTCACTAATCCTTTTATCTGCTAAGATGAACATTTTAAGGATGTCGTCAGTTGTGAAATTCATGGCGATTTTAATCTTTCTGAGGATAATATTATTGTTCAATATTTCCTCCGCTATGGGCTGAGGACCTTCTCTTTTTCCTCTTTTTTCAATAATAAATCCATTGAGAAATGTTGCAAGTTTTTTATCCGGCAGTACCATGAAAGCCGGGTCTGTTTCCTTCTTGAGCCAATTGCTGACATCCGACCTGCTGACTTTTAAGCCGCCAAATTCAAATAACTCAATCATTTTGGCATCATTATAGTCGAATATGTATCGAATCTTACGTAGTACGTCGTTGTTATCCATCAGCGATTTTCATTAATTTATTTCAGCGAAAAGAGACTCTAGCAATATATATCTATTTTTCTATAAGCCTTACATGTTCAAAGAATAAATCACCAATTCCTGTATAGATAATACGTGATTCTACATTGCTAAGTCCTTTAGGTGCATAGAACTCCAGATCGATATATTCATAATGATCAGGCCGACTAAAATCTGAGGGTGAAATTCCTTTTGTGACGAGTTGGGTTTTTCCGTGGTCGGCAGTTATTGACAACCAGGCAAGGGTGTCGGATCCTGCACTTTCTGTTGTTTTTAAATAATAACGAGCAATATAATCCCCGGAGCCAATAGTAATCTTGGGACCGTGAACGACTATTTTTTTAATGCAGGTTTTACAAGCAGGAGAAATATGTAATACAGTCTTGCCTTCATCATAAATAGGAGTTAGGGTGGAAGAATATTTTAAAATATCGAGATTGAATGTTTCATTGAGCTTGTTTTTTGTGTACTTGCAAACCTGGCAATTGCCCAAGTTGAACTCATTCCCATCCTTGATTAGAGTATATCCAAATTGCCGGAGTGTATCAGGAAAGACGTCCATCCACATATCACGAATAACATAGATATTTGGCTGACTGAATACAGAGTCAACCATGCTTTTGTTCCTTACAGCACTCCGGTCATGAGGAGTGGCCTTGATATTTTCAGGATCAGGAGCAGAGTTAATATAGGAGTTCCAGTATTCAGCAATAAGCCCGATCTTACCTAAACTCTTGAATTCACTTGCTGTTTTGATAGTGGGCTTTAAACTTTTAGGAGAGATATACTTGAAATTGTAAATCGTTCCTAATCCGCCTATTAGCACCGTAAAAGCGATAAACCCATTTAACCATAATTTTCTTTTAATGATCTGCAGGTTGTCAATTACAAGAAGAAAGACTATCCAGAAAGATATATAGCTACAAACAAAATATCTTCGAGGGACGCCATTGGCATTTGCCCATTTGGAAGAAAATATGATTACCAGTATTAAAATAAAATCCAGAGCAAAAATGACTGCCCATCTTCTGTCGTTTTTTGATAGACTCACCTTCCTGGCTTGAAATGCAACTATTGCAATCCCTGTCAAAAGCAAATAGGTATATAGACTTGTGAATGGTTCGTTAATTTTGAAAAGAAATACATCTCTTAGAGATTCAAAAAATACGCTGAGTGATGCAAGCATAGTTTTTGGATCAAAAAACTCATAATAATTATCTAACTGTCTGGCATTTGATTTAGCAAAGTACAGGAACAATACGCCCACGACAAATCCAAATATGAGGAAATAAAATTCTGGCTTTTTAAAAATGTTTGAGAAGACTAATTCTTTTATTCTCCAGACAAAACTTATGCTGAATAAGGCAATTATAAGCCCTGTAGTTAGTAGAGCCAAATCAGATACCCAAACTGCCAGTATAAATGTAACTGTGATAAGTGTCAGATATAGATACTCTCTCAATTCATATCGGGTAATTTTACTATGGTATAGCTTGTTAAGAAAAAATACGGCAATACCAATCAGGGCATATTGTTCTCCTTGACTTAATTTCAAAATGTCGATCATTCTTAGTGGCGGTAAGAACCAAACTGCCAAAAATATGAGTCGGGTAATTTTTGATTTGAATAAGCTGGCAAAGCCAAGGCCTCCTCCAATAAGAAGTAAATAGTGGACAATTGCTTCTGACTGAATGGGGGAGAAGTGAAGAATTTTGTGGAAGAATTGTCCAACTAAGGGTATCAGTGATCCAAATCGGTTTGCGTTCCAGTAATAAAGATCTTGTGGTAATTTAAAATCAAAGATCATTAAAGGAATCACCGCATCATCGGAATTTAGGAAAGGGGAATAGAGAGATGAATGATGGAAAAATGAAAAAAGTATTATTAGCAGTATTGTAGAGTAGTAAACCAGCTTAGAAACGGAATCTCTGCTCATTTTAGGTGAGAAGGTGCTAATAAATACGGAATAAGGTGTTTAGAGAACTATTTCAAATCGTTGGCAGGAATTCTGACGACCTTGCCATTATCTGAAATTACTAAACACAGATTTCTTTCTTTTTTGGATTTTATAAGCTTTTTATGGCTTAGTTCCAGTCCTCTAAGAATCTTCTCCCGTATAGGGTTATCCTTTTTTGTCATTCAGCGCTGCGTGTTTTATCGTTGCAAATGTAGTATAATTTTTAATATCCGGGATATTTTTTGCGTATCCTTCAGCTATCAACTCGGAAGGCGTTAGAGAATTATCAAATATCATCCAATAGTCACATATAGGAATATATAATTCGAATAGGTTTTTTATCCCTGAGTAATATCTTCTTTGTATGGTATTGTTGGGGACATTATGCCCGCCTTCAATAACCCTTGATTTAACTCTTTCAAATGCAAGATTAACTGTATCAAGCCAGAGATAAATCAGGGTAATTTGATATCCCAGGGATTTGGCTTTCTGGATTGTTCTGGTATAACTTTTGGTAGCGAGGGTTGTTTCAAAAGCAAAATCCTTTCCTTCCCCCATTAATTTGTTGATTTTAGAAATCAAAATTCGTCCGGATTCAATGGCTGCCTTATTGGGATTGAGAGGTGATAAGCCTCTGGCAATTTCATCAGCATTTATAAACTCGTCACACTCAAGTATTTGAGGTAAGAAGTTGAAGGATGCTGTGGTTTTTCCAGATCCATTGCACCCTGATATGACGTATAGATGAGGTATTTTTTTCACGAGACTAAAATAAGATATTATGTAACTATTTTTACGAAAGTGATTGGAGATTGTTTTATTACTTTTAAACCTTTTTTAATATGGCTAACAAATGGATCGAAGAAGTAGATTAATGGCTACTATGAGGGGAGCAGCGGTGGATCGACCTGCAATAAGTTTTTATGAGATTGGAGGGTTTCTTGTTAATCCTTCCGACAAGAATCCTTACAACGTATATAACTCTCCAGATTGGCAGCCACTTTTGGAATTGGCAGAAAACCACACCGACATAATAAGGATGATGAGTCCGGTGAGGAAAGATTCACATATCTCTTGGGAAAATGCCGTCATTAATGCATCATTTGAAAAGCATGTTAAGATCGAATCTTGGGAGAAAGGAGATAGTAAATACAGTCGTATTAATTATTTTGTTGGGAATAAGAAATTGAGTTCAGTTAGCCGGAGAGATAAAAGTCTGGATACAGTTTGGACCATTGAGCCCTTGATAAAAACCAGGGAAGATGTGCACACTTATCTTGACTTGCCAGATGAGGTTTTTGCAGAACATATTGATTGCCAACCCTTGTTCGATCAGGAAGAGCTTCTTGGTGACCGTGGCATTGTAATGGTTGATACTGAGGACCCTGTGTGTGCTGTTGCCGGATTATTCACAATGGAAGAGTTTGCTCTATTTGCTTTTACTGAACCTGATTTGTGTCATAGCATGCTACAAAAGCATGCCAGGATTATTCAACGAAGAACAGAGATTGTATCCAGAGAGTTTCCCGGCCATCTTTGGCGGATATTTGGACCTGAATATATTACTCCACCATTTTTTCCACCAAGTATGTTTGACGATTTTGTAGTTAAGTACGATGCTCCCATGATTTCTGCTATTCAAGATCAAGGAGGTTTTGCTAGAATTCACTGTCATGGCAACGTAAAAGAGGTGTTACCCGCCATTGTGGATATGGGGGCTGATGCTATTGATCCCCTAGAGCCTCCTTGTCAAGGTAATATTGAATTGGCTGAAGCGAGAAAACTTTATGGAGATAAACTTGTTCTGTTCGGCAATATTGAAGTATCTGATATTGAAAATATGAGTTCGGATAAATTTCGACAAGTGGTGAAGAAGTCTATAGTTGAAGGAAGCTCAGGAAGCGGAAGAGGCTTTGTTTTGATGCCTTCTGCAAGTCCATATGGCAGGGATATTTCAGCTTTAACTATCGATAATTATCATATTATGGTGGAAGAGGCATGTAAGGAATTCTAATTTGCTTTTCTATATGATATTTAGCATTTTAACCCTATGAAAAACTTTTTATTTCTTTCGATTTTTGTATTAGTATTCAGTTCCTGTTCAAGAGAGTTGAAGACACCCAATGTTTTATTTATCATCTCGGATGATCTCACTGCTACGGCTGTATCATCTTTTGATGGGCTTGTATGTAAAACTCCTAACATTGATAAACTGGCCTCAGAGGGAGTTCGTTTTACTTCAACCTACTGTCAGTATCCGGTTTGTGGCCCATCAAGGGCTTCCTTTATGAGTGGCTATTATCCAACTGCCACCGGGACTTATGGTTATGTTAGTGGAAGG
>CAYUNU010000308.1:0-4895 GCA_964446195.1 uncultured Porphyromonadaceae bacterium
ATCGCGAAAACATTTCACAATCTGGAAATACCTATCATAACCGCTAACCATGAGCAATTGCTTAAACACCTGAGGAGACTGGGGAAGCGCATAAAACTGGCCGGGGTTCATCCTGCTAGGAACAACAAAATCCCTGGCTCCCTCAGGAGTGGATTTTATCAGGCAGGGAGTCTCAATCTCAAGAAATCCGGCATTATCCATATAATCACGCACTGATTTGGACATACGATGCCTTAAGGCAATATTTTTTTGAAGAGGCTGTCTCCTTAAATCAAGATATCTGTATTTCATTCTAAGCTCATCGCCACCATCCGATTGTTCTTCAATAGTAAAAGGAGGCACTTCAGAGGAATTGAGAACTTTGAGGAATTTCACATCTATTTCCACATCACCCGTTGGCATTCTTGAGTTCTTATTACTTCGTTCAGCAACAATCCCTTTGGCCTGGACAACAAATTCACGACCAATTTTTCTTGCATCCAAACAAAGCGCCTCATTCGATTCCAGATTGAAAACCAATTGAGTTATTCCATACCTATCCCTAAGATCCAAAAATGTCATTCCACCAAGATCTCTGTTTTTCTGCACCCAACCCGAAAGTGTCACTTCTAAGCCTATATGGCTCATTCTCAATTCTCCGCAAGTATGTGTCCTATACATTGTTTCATCAGTTTTAATAGGCTGCAAAACTAAGAAAAAACACCTAACTTTCGGACATGGATGATGCATATTTCATGAAGCGGGCATTACAGGAAGCCAAACATGCTTACTCTCTGGGCGAAGTCCCGGTGGGAGCAGTAATAGTCCTCAATGACCGGATTATTGCCCAAGGGCACAACTTAACAGAAACATTAAAAGATGTTACAGCTCATGCAGAAATGCAAGCATTTACCGCAGCGGCTGATACCCTGGGAGGTAAATACCTGAACGAATGCACACTTTACGTCACATTAGAACCCTGCCTGATGTGCGCAGGAGCAGCTTATTGGACACATATTAGCAGGATAGTATTTGGTGCTGATGATCCCGAGCGCGGATTTAGAAGATTAAATGAAAAAATCCTTCATCCTAAGACAGAACTAAAAGGAGGTGTTTTGGCTGATGAATGCAGCCACTTGCTTCATGAGTTTTTTTCGAAGAAGAGGTAAACTCCTTCATCCATGATTGCTACATTTTGATTTAAATTTTCTTCTCCTTACAATAATAGTGTGTAAATTTGACTGCATTGCTACAAAAATAAACAATTGCAAGAAACGAAGCCCTTAAACCCGAATTGTGAACTATGCCAGGACAAATCCTGCGCAAGTATGGTTTTGAATAAATCTGATTTAAAACTCCTGTCTTTAGGTTGCAGGGAAGCAAAACTGGGGATGGGGAATACCATTTTATCAGCAGGCACCGAAGCATCCCATATCATTTATCTTAAAACTGGCATAGTTAAAGAATTTCAGCAGCTTAAGGACCAACAAGAGCATATACTCCAAATCCTGAAAGGGCCAACATATCTTGGCTTGGAAGCATTATCAGGAGATCTCGTAAACCATATTTCTTACGCAACCCTATCGGCTGTAACCCTTTGTTTCATTGAGCGAGAAACTTTCAAAGCACTCATTCTTAAGAACGGTGAATTTTCCTTCAAAATACTGCAAATTGTCTGCCGATCAAACCTTAAGCACCATAACAACCTAGCTAAGCAGAATCAAAAACATATTCACGGAAAACTGGCAGATGCTTTAATCCATCTCTCAAAAGATATTTTTGAGAGCAATGAATTTGAATTACCTCTTAACAGATCTGAAATAGCTTACCTTATTGGTACGAGTAGGGAAAGCGTCTCCAAGCAATTACGAACCTATGAAAGGGATGGTATATTAAAAATTAGCGGCAGAAAAACTACTATTCTCGATCTTCCCAAGCTGGAAAAGATAAGCAGATTTGGATAAATACGAATCAGGTAAATATTTGGCCAAGAGCCTTACTAAGCTTATCAGCACTAATATAATTATTTATACTATACTTCCCTATTTTTTCCAACAAGGTGAAATTTATCAGGACATTATCATTTTTCTTGTCTGACATCATAAATTCTACCAGTTGAGGAACATCATCTTTGGTGAAATTTAAGCTCCCATAGATTGATTTTAAAACTTCCCTTATTTCTAATGACTGCTTTTCATCAAGGCCTGTATATTCTTCTGAGAGGATCGATTCAATTATCATTCCATAAGCAACTGCATATCCATGATGAAGATGATCCATTGCTCTCAAAGAAAAGCTTTCGAGTGAATGAGCTATGGTATGTCCAAAATTCAGAGATCTTCTTTCATTAGCCTCTTCAGGATCAATTTCAACTATTGAACTCTTTATCCCTACCGACCTCCAAATCAGAGGAGTAAGGCATTCCAGATCTTTGCTATTCAAATCATACTTAATTAAATCAGCCCACAAGTCTTTATCCATAATAAGGGCAGCCTTAAGCATTTCGGCGAAACCCGACAAGAAGTTTTCCTTATCAAGGGTATTAAGAAAGGGGACATGAATTAGAACCCGACCCGGTTGCCTGATCACACCAATCTCATTTTTCAATCCATGGTAGTTAACCCCTGTCTTTCCACCCACACTGGCATCAACCATAGCCAATAATGTAGTCGGCACATTAATAAAAGACATCCCTCTCTTGAATGTACAAGCAGCAAAGCCGCCCAGATCTGTAAGCATTCCACCGCCTACAGTAACGAGACAAGAATTTCGGCCGGCTCCATTTTCCTCAAAGAAATCCCAAACTCTCCTCACCTGGTCGAGACTCTTATTCTTCTCACCGGGTTTCAGAACGAGAATATCAGGATTATTAATTTCTTCAAGACCTTTGATTAAAGGCTTACAATAAAGCTTGGTGTTTTCTTCAAAAAGATAAAAAACCTTATCAGGCTTAAGTTCTGAGACGGCTTCCTGCAAGTCTTTACTGATATTCTGGGACAGTCCGACTCCACTGATATTATTGGGATTTTGATTCAAAAGGCAATAAGCTTGTTACCGGCGCAAAGATAATTAAATAATCCCTTAAATTTGTGACCAAACTATTTGAAATGACAGGATTCAATAATACTGAAATTGCGTTTGCATACAAGAGCAACAAAGAGCTTCTGAAAGCCTACTGGCTTTTCAAAATTGTCGCTTCTCCCTTGATGGTAAAGCTCGGAAAAACCATCACAGGTATAATGTTGGGAATGAGATTTCCAATAAGCTGGGCCATTAAGCCAACTATTTTCAGGCATTTTTGTGGCGGTGAAAGTATTTCAGAATCAAATCCTGTTGCCTCTTCTCTCAGGAAGTATGATGTTAAGGTTATACTGGATTATTCCGTCGAAGGGAAAGAGAACCCTGAAGACATACAAGCTGCTTTGCAAGAAACTCTTAGAACTATTGAAAATGCTGGGGATAATCCTAATATTCCTTTTGCAGTTTTCAAGCCAACAGCCTTTACTACCGGAATGATTCTTGAGAAAGTCAGCGCAGGTGCAGAGCTAAGTAAAGAAGAAATAGTTGAAGCCGGAAAATTCAGAGACCGGATCGATACACTTTGTAAAGCAGCTCATAAGCAAGGTTTGCCAATTCTAATTGATGCTGAAGACTCATGGTTTCAGAAGTTTATCGATGATATTGTTGAGGAGATGATGAATAAATACAATAAAGAGAAAGCAATTGTTTTTAACACCTTGCAAATGTATCGTCACGACAGGCTGGAATTCCTTCATAAGTCCTATAAGAAGGCCATAGAAGGAAAGTACTTTCTGGGAATAAAATTTGTAAGAGGAGCATACATGGAAAAAGAGAGGGAAAGGGCAAGAAAAATGGGCTATCCTGATCCCATTAATATCGACAAGATTGCAACTGATAAGATGTATAACGACGGTTTGAAATTCACAATTGACCATATTGACAATATTTCGGTATTTAGCGGTACCCATAACGAAGAATCAAATATCCTCCTTACTAATCTGATGGAAGAAAAGAGCCTTGCGAAAAACGATAATAGGATATGGTTCTCTCAATTATTTGGCATGAGCGATCACATAAGTTTTAATCTGGCTGCTGAAGGCTATAATGTTGCCAAATACTTACCATATGGACCAGTTAAACATGTACTGCCCTACCTTATCCGTCGGGCAGAAGAAAACACCTCAGTTGCCGGTCAGACAGGACGAGAGCTGCGGTTAATTAAAATTGAACGAAGAAGACGAAAAACAGCATAGATGATTGAAATTGAAAACCTCAAAACAAGCAGCCGAGCAAAACTTTGGCTAATAAGAATGCCACTGTTGCTCGTCTTGGTAATTCTGGTCCTCACATTAATGGAAGTAATCCCTACCTTTATTTGGCTGATTGTCTCAGCTGTATTTTTTCTTTTGACTCTGCTTACTGTGGTTGTTGGAAGGATGCAATATGTAAAGATTTCAGGTGACTCAGAAGAAGTCCTTATTCGACATTACCACCTATTTCCATTAATAAGAGATTACCAGGAGCTACTTGTCACACGTTCCGACAATCCGGAGTTTGAGATTAGAAACACTTTTTTTAACATCATACCTGTTCTGCACATAACTATACATACCAGTCAGGGAAATGCCATTTACCCACCAATTCCACTAAGTCTGATCTCAAAAAATGAGCTAAAAAAATTAACCGATGAGCTAGGTTTACAATGACAGGAACAGAAAAAATATCAGGAATTATTATACTAATACTATTACTAAATATGAGTACCGTTGCTAGTGCTCAAAAAAGCAAGCAGATATGTATTCATATGAAAAGTCAAACACTTCAGAATGGCAAGGTGCTAACAACTGAAGCTGATCAGTACTTTTCGTTTCCTGAAGGTAATATCATTAGTTACT
>CAYUNU010000309.1:0-4891 GCA_964446195.1 uncultured Porphyromonadaceae bacterium
GTGAGGGCGGTGGCTCCCTTTTTAAGCTGATAGCCATAGCCCGGAACATCGTCCCTGGCATTCATTTTCCATATCACATCATGGGCCCCGGCATCCTGCAGGGCGCGAACCAGATAATGAAATCCAACATCACCGGCCGTAAGGGCATAATCATCATTGCGGATTGATTCAATAAGGTTCAGGGTAACAGCCTCCCGGTCCTCCTCCTCAACCAGTCCCACTACCAGAGGCATGGCGTAGGCAGTCTGACTGCCGGTGGCAATGGTATGGGTTTCCTGATCATAAAAACGATCCAGAAAAGCCTCTTTCACCATATCCGCCTTACTCCCAAAACAGTCAGCATCAGTCTGTTTACCAAGCAACTCCGCCATCTTAGTCATTAAACTCAGATCATGATACCAGATTGCAGTGGCCGTAAGGGCCCGTGGCGTCAGTTGGGATGATCCAGGCGATTGCTGACCGAGATCAAACCAGTCGCCAAGGCCATGCGACAGGATCTCCTCGTCCGACATCCCGTCGAGGTAATCCATATAGCGGACCATCATATCCCAGGCCCTGATCATCGGATCCTTATCACCATACCACAGATATAGGTACCAGGGGATAATAACTGAAGAACTACCCCACTCCGGCGAGTCCCTGAATCCCCCGGCGAAGGGAACAAACTCAGGAGCGATATCCGGTACCAGACCGTTATCCAGCTGGGAGTCGATCATGTCATCAACAATCTTATTATAGAGTCCCCGGATATCATAAATATATTGTATTGAGGTTCCCATCAGGTGGGGAACTTCCAGCCATCCAAGCTTTTCCCTGTGCGGACAATCGGTAGCCACACTGGCAAAGTTGCTTTTTATCGACCAGTTTATCAGATCATAAATATCATTGAACAGCTGGTTGGAGCACCGGAAAGAGCCAACTGTTGGTGAACTGTTTCGGGTATGCAGGAATTTAAGACTCTCAATTTCGGGAAGATTATCCGGGTTGGGTCTGCCTGCCGGAACAGCACCTTTAGCATTTATATACCTGAAACCATAATAAGTAAAAGAAGGCTTCCATTTTTCCTGTTCAGAACCGTCAAGGGTATAAGTAAAATATGATGGTCCACCGGATGCTTGCTGTGTTACCTGTCCGTCATCCTCAATCAGTTCACCGGGAGTTAATACAACCGTTTGTCCTTCTTTTCCGCTGACAGATATTTCCGGTATTCCTGATGCATTCTGACCAAAATCATAGAGGTAGCTACCATCATCTAGTATCCTGATCTCCAACGGATCGAAGGTTTCCATTACTTTCAGCGGGTAATCCCTTTCCACCTTCATTCTCCCTCCCGGCCCTTTTACGGTAATTGCATTTTGCCAGGAAGAATCATCATAGCCCGACTTCTCCCATCCTTTTTGCCTGAGCCTGGCATCATAATCCTCACCACCGAAGATGCTTGTATATGTAGTTGGCGAGGGGCGTGTTTTCCAGCTCTCATCAGAAACAACTTCCTCCACTGATCCATCGCTGTAAGTGACAATTAGCTTTAACCTCATCATCGGGTAGCCCCATGCCGTCACCAGTTTACGATAACGCTCACGATTGATATGGAAAAAGCCTGTACCCACGCTTAGTCCGATAGCATGACTCCCCTTTTTAAGATCTGAACTTATATCATAAGCATTATACAGGCATGTTTTAGAATATAGAGTCCAGCCCGGAGCCAGGAAGCGATCATCCGGTTGCTCTCCGTCGATTGTAAGAGTGTAATGCCCTAAGCCTGATACATATAAAATAGCCTTCTCCACCCTCTTATTAATATCAAACTCCTTGCGGAACATCGGGATAACAGGTCTGTACGTGAGTTTATCACCGAGCTGATCACCCGAACCATGTATCCCCGGAATTACCTTTAACGAATCATGCAGCTCCTCCAGGCCAATCCAGAGCGCATTATCCCAGAGTGAATCGGGCAGTTCAGTGAAAAACAATTCACCCTCAACTGGCCTCTTTCCTTCAGAAGCAGTATCATCACATGACACAAAAAGAGAAAAAGCAGCCGATATTAGCAAAAAGGTATAAAAGCGTAGAAACGACATAGATATCAGGATAAAAATTTCTACTTCAAAATTAGCAGGATCTTTTCAATACTTGCATGCGAAACTGAATCCCGTTTTCTTTTCCGATAAATCTGAATTTCCGCTTCGCTCCGAAATCCCGAAATTATCAAAACTTTCAAATGTTGCGAGTTTTGATAATTCTGATTAGCTTTGAACCATGAAGAGCTTACTTGAACGGAAGGAGTATATAAATAAATTATTGTCTTACAAGGATAAAGACATTATCAAGGTAGTAACTGGACTTCGCCGCTCCGGTAAGTCTACATTGCTGGAATTGTTCAAGAATCGCTTGCTAGCTGATGGTGTTTTACCAGAACAGACACAACTTTTTTCTTATGAATTGCCCGAGAATTATCTAAACAAAACATGGGACTCCATCTATTTCGAAATAAAGTCAAAAATACTAGCTGACAGACCTAACTATATTTTCCTGGATGAGATTCAAAACATTGAGAGTTTCGAAAGACTTGTAGATGGACTTCATGCAACTGAGAACGTTGATATTTATATCACAGGATCTAATGCAAACTTAATGTCGAGTGATTTGGCTACACTTTTAAGTGGCAGGTATATTGAAATCTCAATTTTGCCGTTTTCATTCGCAGAATACCTGAGGTATAGAGAGATTGATTATAGCAATAAGTATTTGAATTTTGAGGCCTTATTTTTTGATTTCGTCAACGAAACATCATTGCCTAAGGGGGTTGACCTGAGAACAGAAGGCTATGATGTGATATACGAATACCTTGAAGCTTTATATAATACCATTGTTGAAAAAGATATAACTCAGCGACACAAAATCTATGATAAGCGAGCCTTTGCAAATGTAACCAAGTTTTTAGCATCCCATATCGGAAGTCAAGTGTCTCCAAGCAGCATCTCAAAAGCTCTAAAAGCAGATAATCAGAGTGTTCATCATGCGACAGTAGAAAAGTTCATATCCTATTTAGTTGAAAGTTTTGTCTTCTATTGTGTCCATCGTTTCGATATCAAAGGGAAAAAGCAGCTAGCCACAATGGAAAAATACTATTTAGTAGACGTCGGACTATTGAACGTCCTGGTGGGAAGGGAAAGAACATCCAACAGAGGTCACATTCTTGAGAACATTGTTTATCTGGAACTTCTAAGGAGAGGTTACAAGATATGGACAGGTAATCTCCGCAATGCAGAAATTGATTTTACCGTTAAAACACGTGGTGGAGAAATTGAGCATTATCAGGTTTCTTGGGAAATTTCTAATAAAGAAACAGAAAATCGCGAATTTGAACCGTTAGAAAAAGTGAAAGATAATTATCCGAAATTCTTGCTGTCAACTGAATCCTTTCCACAAAACAGAAATGGCATCATCCATAAAAATGTATTTGAGTGGCTATTAGAAGTTGACTAAGATTATGAAAGGAAAAGGTTAGAGAAGGATTCTTTCCTAAAAAGGGATATGATTTAAAACTCGCTGATTCAAGAAAGGCGATTAATGATTTCAAGAAACTCGGTGTATCAACTGAAAGTCTGGCTGATCTGTTATTATATTTTGTAGAAAATGGGGTAGAATTAACAAATGCATATGGTGATATCGATGAGGCTTTCTATAGCAGCATGGAAAACACATATACCCGAGCTCTGGATTTAATGTATAAAAACCTGATATTGGATAAATTCCAGGATAGGGCCAATATGATTGTAGAGGATACTATTAATATTGGGTGGGGATTTCATGATAATTTGGCTGATACTTATTATCAGTATTATGAATGAATTAAGGCTAAGGCGTGAGGCTTGAGGATATGCATAAGGAATGAGTTTTAAAGTAAGAAGGGAAATGAACATTTAGTAAATTTGTTACATAATTATGAATAGCTCGCAAATAGAAATATATAAGACCAAGGATGGCCAAACTCAGGTCGATGTCAAGTTTGATAAAGAAACTGTTTGGCTGTCTCAAAAACAGATGTCTCAACTTTTTGAAAAAAATACAGACACGATTGGTTTACACTTAAAAAATATTTTTGAATCAGGAGAACTGGAAGAATCATCAACCACCGAGGATTCCTCGGTAGTTCAAAAAGAGGGAAAAAGAAGTGTTCAAAGAACCATAAAGTTCTACAATCTGGACGCGATTATATCGGTTGGATATAGAGTGAATTCCGCAAGGGGAGTTCAATTTAGAATATGGGCAACCAAAACCATTAAAGAATACCTGGTTAAAGGTTTCGCTATCAATGAAAAAAGACTTTCTCAGCATAATAATCAATTGAAAGACTTGCAGGAGTCTGTTAAGTTGCTTGGAGATGTTATCAGGTACAAAGAACTGACCAATGATGAAAGCATTGGCCTTTTAAAGATTATTTCAGATTATGCTTATGCGTTGGATCTGATGGATCAATATGATTATCAGAAGCTTGAAATCACAGAAACCTCAGGAAAAGAGACCTATCAGCTTGGATATGATGAAGCAATAAAGCAAATAGATATTGCAAGAAAGGCCTACGGTAATAGCGAATTGTTTGGCAGGGAAAAGGATAAGTCTTTCAAAAGCTCACTGGCAACAATATACCAGACCTTTGACGGGCAGGATCTTTATCCCAGCATAGAAGAGAAAGCCGCCAACCTCCTATATTTTATCACTAAGAATCATTCATTTTCTGACGGAAATAAGAGAATCGCAGCCTTTCTTTTTCTGTTCTTCATGAATTCCAATGGTATCTTGTACGACAACTTTGGTAAGAAGAGATTGGCTGACAATGCCCTGGTAGCACTAACCCTGATGATAGCCGTAAGCAAACCTGAAGAGA
>CAYUNU010000310.1:0-4884 GCA_964446195.1 uncultured Porphyromonadaceae bacterium
CTATGGGATGGATTAGGAGCCCTATACCTACAACATGATGATGCCAAATACTTCTTTGGTAAAGTAACCATGTATACTGATTACAATCGTAAGGGCAGAGACATGATACTGCACTTTTTGCACAAGCATTTTCCCGACAGGGATAAGCTTGTAACACCTAGAGTACCACTGATTACTCCGGAAGATGTTGAATACATGGCTCCAATCTTTAGCGGAGAAAAATACGAGGATGACTATAAAATCCTATCTAAGGAGATAAGAGCATTGGGCTTAAAAATTCCTCCTCTAATAAATTCCTACATGGGTCTTTCCCCAACTATGAAGACTTTTGGAACCTCAGAAAACCATGAATTTGGAGCTGTAGAAGAAACTGGAATCCTGATTACTAATAAAGATATTTATGAAACAAAGATAAGTCGCCATATTGTTTCATACATACGTGATAATCTCAGAATACGTCCTCTGCATTTAAGGCATATAAGAGTTAGATTCCCAAATTTATTTAAAGAGGGCATTTTGCAAGCCAGAAAAAAGAAACAAGAAGATGAGGGAAATAAGGCTTAGATTGGATAAGCAATCTAATAACCACGCTCATCTTTACCTTCCATGAATTTAATAAAAGAATTGTTAACAACCTTATTTCCCCCTGGTGTTGGATAATTGCCAGTGAAATACCAGTCGCCCAAATCATTGGGACATGCAACATGCAGATCCTCAACTTTTTGATAAATAACCACAACCTCAGAGTTGACTTCCTCCGTTTTTAAAAGGCATGCGATTTCAGCAGAGACATCCTCATCACTGAATGGCTCATATAGCTCCTTAACATGGTTACTAATTTCTTCCTTTGGGAATGATTTTTGAGCCTTGCACTTATTATAGACTTCAGTAATTTTGTTATCCATTCCTTTTTTCTTCAACAGGGAAATAGCAGCTTTAAATGCAATGAAATCGCCAAGTTTGGCCATATCAATACCATAACAATCCGGATATCTGATTTGCGGAGATGATGAAACAACAATAATTTTCTTGGGGCTTAATCGGTCAAGTATCCTGATAATACTTTTTTTAAGAGTAGTTCCCCGAACTATAGAATCATCTATCACCACAAGATTATCCTTCCCCGGCACTATTGTCCCATATGTAACATCATACACATGAGCAACCAGGTCGTCTCTTTCATTGTCCTGAGTAATGAAAGTCCTGAGCTTCACATCCTTTATCGCTATTTTCTCAACCCTGGGTTTCATAGAGAGTATACCTTCAAGATCTGCAGGATTTTTACATGAAGTAATCTTTTCTTTTTGGAGTGCCCTAATATAATCCTCAACACCCTGAGTCATCCCATAGAATGCTGTCTCTGCAGTATTTGGTATATAGGAAAAGACTGTGTTCTCAAGATCATTATCTACGCTTTTCAGTATAGCTGGCACCAGCAATTTCCCCAGTTTTTTCCTTTCCTTATAAATATCTACATCCGAACCACGAGAGAAATAAATGCGCTCAAAGGAGCATGATTTCCTTGTCCTGCTATTATTGACCGGAAGCATTTTCACGTTGCCATTCTTTTTTATAATAACAGCACTTCCAGGCTTTATCTCATTAATTGATTCTATAGGCACATTAAATGCAGTTTGAATTACCGGTCTTTCAGAAGTAACAACTACAATTTCATCATCTTTATACCAAAATGCGGGCCTGATACCATTTGGATCTCTCAGTACAAATGCGTCGCCATGCCCAATTAAACCGGCGATCACATATCCTCCATCCCATCTCTTAGATGAACTCTCTAATATTTGCCGTACATCAAGCTTTTCAGCAATCAGGGGAGATATTTCATCCTTTCCATATCCTTTTTTCTTAAACTCCCTGTAGCTTTTCTCAACTTCATCATCAAGAAAATGCCCCACATTTTCAAGAATAGTAACAGTATCACTAAAATCAACAGGATGCTGTCCGATACTCAATAGATCCTGATAAAGCTCATCAACATTTGTTAGGTTAAAATTACCTGCAAGAACAAGACTTCTTGATTTCCAGTTATTTGCTCTCAGTACCGGATGGACATTGCTGATGTTATTGCGTCCATACGTTCCATACCTAAGATGCCCAAGTAACAATTCTCCTGAAAAATTAATGTTTTTTCTTGCAAAATCAGGGTTATCAATATCCTGAGCAGAAAAGCCTTGTTCCAGCATGGCTGTTATACCAAGGCTTACCTTCTCAAACACCTCTCTTATAGGCTCTCTGTTATTACTTCTATGTCTGTGTATATACGGATTTCCAGGAGGTAAATTTAATTTAAGACTTACAATTCCTGCCCCATCCTGTCCCCTATTATGCTGTTTCTCCATAAGGAGATACAACTTATTTATTCCGTATCTCCACGTACCATATTTCTCCTGATAATACTCAAGAGGTTTCAACAGTCGGATCAGCGCTATACCACATTCGTGTTTGATAGGATCACTCATAAGAAAAATACATTTTTGGAGTAAAAAGCTCGACGTTCATTTGATATTGTGTCAATCACTTTAATTCAGCAGGCTTAATGGTTGCGTGAACCAGATAGGAAAATTCAAATTCTGAAATAATTTGTTGATGTAAGCGATATGCCTCTTCTCTGGTTCTAAAGGCTCCCACCAGGGTTTTAAAGTCAGGAGCCTGATAATCAACCAATGATGGCAAGTCAAGATCAGGAAAAGAAGAAGAAAAAAGTGCTCCTGCATCCTGAGCCTGTTTAATATTCCTCCCATGGTAAATCAAGATTCTCCATCCTTGTATTCCCACGCTATCGTTATAACTGATATGCTTTCGAAGAAGGAGTTCGACACGCCGATCCTGGTTAATTTTAATTTTACCAAACGGCATATCTTTCTCAAGATAATTCAATATAATATGTGTACTATCTGAGTTTTGCTCAACTTCCAGCAATTCCTGCCCAAAAGCCCCAATATTTAGCATGAAAGCCAAAAAAACGGCAATAATACCGGAGCATATTTTTAAAGTATTATTCATCTAAAGCGGCAGCTATTTCATCCGTAAGTTCAAGGTTATGGTACACAGCCTGAACATCATCATCATCTTCAAATGCCTCAACCATAACCAAAACTGATTTGGCCGTATCAACATCAACATCCTTAGTAGTGTTAGGTATCCTTTCCAAATCAGCTTTTTCGGGTTCTAAATTCATCTCCTCAAGTTTCTTCTGAACATTACCAAAATCCTCAAGTTGGCATGTAAGAATAAAACGATCATCCTCCACTTCTATTTCCTCCACTCCTGCATCAATTACTTCCAGTTCAAACTCATCAGGATCTAAGTCGTTTTTCAATACCTCAAAAACACCTTTCCTGTCGAATAAAAAGCTCAGAGATCCGTTTGTACCTAAACTTCCCCCTCTTTTATTGAAGATAGCCCTTACATTACCGACCGTTCTTTTATTATTATCAGACAGGCATTCAACGAAAATTGCTACACCACCTGGGCCATAACCCTCGAAAGTAACCTCATCCAAAGAGGCTCCATCTGATGATGCTTTACTAATTGCCCTCGAGATATTATCCTTCGGCATATTTACCCCTTTTGCATTGGTAACTGCCATTCGCAGCTTGGGGTTCATATCAGGATCAGGACCACCCTCACGGGCAGCGATCATCAATTCTTTGACGATTTTCGAAAACATCTTGGATCTTTTGGCGTCGATTGCACCTTTCTTACGCTTTATCGTTGACCATTTACTATGTCCTGACATAGAAGTATTTATTAAGAAAACATTGGGTTTTTTCGCGGCGTAAAGGTACAAAATTATATCTTATCTTTGCTGCCCAATTTAGGATTGATAGAGATGCCAAAGGTATATATAGAAACATATGGTTGCCAGATGAATGTGGCTGACAGCGAAACCGTAGCGACAATTTTACAAACAAAAGGGTTCGAGCTTAGCAGTGAAATAGAAGGGTCTGATCTCGTTCTGCTTAATACTTGTTCAGTAAGAGAAAATGCAGAGAACAAGGTGTTCAACAGGCTTCAGTTTATTCGTTCGTACAGAGCAAAAAACCCAAATCTAAAAATTGGTGTTATAGGGTGTATGGCAGAGAGAGTTCAACAAAATCTTATTGATAATCACGGCGTCAATTTAGTAGCTGGCCCTGATTCATATAGAAAGTTGCCTGAACTTTTGGATGAAATAAAAATTAAGGACAAAGCAATCAATGTAGATCTCTCAACCGAAGAGACCTACGCTGGAATTTGCCCTACCCGGCTCGAGAGTAATGGAATTAGCGGTTTCGTTACAATAACCAGGGGCTGTAACAACTTCTGCACCTACTGTATAGTGCCTTACACTCGAGGTAGAGAGAGAAGCAGGGATCCTGAAGACATATTGAAGGAAGCCCGCGACCTTGCAAATAGAGGATATAAAGAACTGACGCTCCTAGGCCAAAATGTCAACTCTTATATATGGGAATCCGGAACAGAGCAGTTAGGTAACACCCAGAAAGTCGACAAGATCAAATTCAATCAGCTGTTAGAAATGGTTGCTCAGGAAGTACCTGGCATGAGAATAAGGTTTACTACTTCCCACCCAAAAGATATGTCAGATGAAACCCTGTTAAGCATGTCGAAATTCGACAATATATGCAATCACATTCACCTGCCAATGCAATCCGGCAGCTCTGACGTATTAAAAAGAATGAACAGAAAATATTCTGCTGAGGATTATAAGAATCGCATAAATGCAATCAGAAAACATCTACCCGGATGTGGCATGTCAACTGATGTTTTTTGTGGTTTTCCCGGTGAAACAGAAAATGATCACAAGAATACCCTTGAGTTAATGGAGTGGACAGGTTTCGACTCGGCTTTTATGTTCAAATACTC
>CAYUNU010000311.1:0-4882 GCA_964446195.1 uncultured Porphyromonadaceae bacterium
TATGTATACCCCACGATTTTTTGTAGTTCATTGTGTTTCCAAAAAGACGTGGTAATTGCTTGTAATTTATTTTTTTTTCATCCCTCATTTAACCCTCCTTATTGGGATCGCTTTGAGTATTATGGCAGTTCTGTTAGGTAAGTATAGTTTGAGCTGGTATTCTGATCCTAAAGCACCAAATCTAACAGGCTCATAAAACATTTCCTCGTCTATACGATCAAAACCCCCAAAGCGGCCTGCATCTGAATTGAGAATAATTTTGTAGTCAGCCGGAATTGCCCTAATACCATAGTCGGTAAAAGATTTAGTAGGATTAAAATTAAAAACCATTAAAAAAGCACCTCGTTCAAAAGCAATAACCTGGTCATTTTTATCGGAGTGTACAAGATTGATTCTAGATTCTTTTGGAAGTTTAAGCGAGGCAAAGATATGTATCATCTCTTGATCAAATTCTTCGAGGAACCTGTACTTTAATTCCTTATTGTCGGATAAGTCCCATTGCCTCCTGGCGTATTTGTACGACCAGTTATTACCCTCCCTTGGGAAATCGATCCACTCTGGATGACCAAATTCATTTCCCATAAAATTAAGATATCCACCTCCGTTTGTTGCGATTGTAATCAATCGTATCATTTTATGTAAGGATATAGCGCGGTCGATAATCAAGCTTGGTGTATTAACAGACATATGGCTATACATCTCCTTATCAGCCAATCTGAAAATTATAGTTTTATCTCCAACTAAAGCCTGATCATGTGATTCTGTATATGCAACTACCTTTTCATCATGTCTGTAGTTGGAAAGTTCAAAAAACATCTCATCTACGTTCCATTCCTCATCTTTTTTTTCCTTTATCATTTTAATCCAAAAGTCGGGGACTCCCATAGCCAGTCGGAAATCAAAGCCCAGTCCCCCATCATCTATAGGGACACCAACGCCAGGCATCCCGCTCATATCCTCTGCGATAGATATACCGTGAGGGTTAACCTGGTGGATTAGTTTATTAGCCAGGGCAAGATATTGAATTGCGTCCTCGTCGTTATTTGCTGAAAAATAATCTCCATAACCCGAAAAAGACTTTTCAAGACCGTGATCCTGATAAAGCATACTTGTTACTCCATCGAAACGAAAACCATCAAAATGAAAATCTTCCAGCCAGTATTTGCAATTTGATAACAGGAAATGAATTACTTCGTTCTTCCCATAATTAAAACATAGAGAATCCCATGCTTTATGCTCCCTTCTGTGATCCGAATGAAAAAGCATATCAGGTGATCCATCATATAAACCTGGTCCTTCGAGGCTGTTTTTTACGGCATGTGAATGAACCAGGTCCATTATTACCCTTATACCCATTCCGTGTGCCTTGTCAATTAAAGCCTTAAGCTCTTCGGGTGTCCCAAATCTACTTGTTGGTGCAAAAAAATTGGATACATGATATCCGAAGGATCCATAATAGGGATGCTCCTGAATAGCCATACGCTGAATGGTATTATAGCCCAATCTTGATATTCGAGGTAATACCATTTCAGAAAATTCCTTATAAGTACCAACCCTCTCTTCCGAAGTGGCCATACCAATGTGTGCCTCGTATATCAACAAAGGCATACCATCTAAACTTCCAGGCTGATGGTTTTTCCAGGAATAGGGAATTAATGGATCCCAGACCCGGGCATCAAAAAGTTTTGTTTCAGGATCCTGAACAACAGATTTGGCATACAGAGGGATTCGATAGTCAGCTCCACCTTCCCATTCAATCCATAATTTATAATGTTCTGAGTGCTTAAGAGTTTGGTCGGACAATTTTAATTCCCATTCGCCAAAAGTAGTCTTACTAAAGCTGAACTCTTTAGAAATATTCCAATCAGAGCATTCTCCAACCAAATATATGTTTGTGGCATTAGGAGCCCACTCCCGGAATATCCAACCTCCCTCAAATCGATGTAATCCAAAGTAGTTATGGCCCTTGGCAAAGTCGAGTAGCGATCCGGATTCCCCAATCAGCTGTTTTTCTCTCCTGATAATCTTGTCATGGCGATCTATCAGTTGGCCGTGGTAGGGCTCAAGATATGGGTCATTATCAATTATTCCCAGCTTACTCATTAGTTGGAATTTGTTTTAATACTTCAATTAGCAAATCCCAGAATTTTTTCACAGTTGATATTTCCAGGCGTTCATCAGGAGAATGGGCTCCTCTGATTGTGGGGCCAAAGGAGATCATATCGAGATCAGGGTATTTTTCAAGAAATAAGCCACACTCCAGTCCGGCGTGTATTGCTCTAACAATAGGATCGATGCCGAATAAACTTTTATAAATACCGGCGGTAATTTCCACTATTTCAGATTTTGGGTTTGGATTCCAGCCTGGGTACCCAGATCCTCGCTCAGTATCAGCCCCTGCAAGGATAAAGGCGCTATCAACCATATTGGAAATATTTTGCTTTGCCGATTCGAGGGAGCTTCTCTGACTTGTAGTTACAATAATCTGGTCATCTTTAAATTTCACAGCAGCCAGGTTAGTTGAAGTTTCAACCATGTCAGGCATCGTTTGACTCCAGGAGTAAACACCATGTGGACAGGCATATAGGCCATTAAGGAGGTTGGCCTGGCAGTCTTCGTCTATAACCCAGCTTGGTATTGTTGTTTTCTCACAATCCAGATTGAGGTTTGGTTCGGTAACTACAAATTCGTTTTTAAGAGTATCTCTAAAATCTTCAAGGGCTTTTATGAGATTCGCAGTTTGCGCCGTTGGAACCATGATGATAGCATCTGCCTCCCGGGCAATAGCATTTCGCAAGTTACCACCCTCAAGTGAATGAATGAGTATATTGAAATCATCAGCATACTCCCAAAGAAATCTAACCAGAATCTTGTTCGAATTGCCTCTTCCTTTGTGTATATCATCTCCTGAATGGCCACCCTGTAATCCTGTAACAGATATCTTTAGGGCATCATATCCTTCGGGAATTTCTTGTTTGGTGAAATCAAATTTAGCTGTAAGATCTATGCCTCCAGCACAACCAATAAATAGCTCACCCTCATCTTCCGAATCAAGGTTTAGCAGAATTTTGCTTTGAAAAAAACCGGCTTCCAAACCAAATGCTCCATTTAATCCTGTTTCCTCAGCAACGGTAAACAAACACTCTATTGGTCCATGAGGAATATCTGTTGCTGCCAGCAAAGCTAACTGAGCTGCAATGCCTATCCCATCATCAGCCCCAAGGGTTGTTCCTTTAGCTCTGATCCATTCATCGTCTGACCAGGCTATAATGGGATCAGTGTTAAAATCAAAAACAGTATCTGAATTTTTTTCACAAACCATATCCATATGGCTTTGCAGAATCACTGATTTTATGTTTTCCATACCCTGAGTAGCAGGTTTGCTGATGATTACATTTCCAACAGCATCAACCTTGGTTGGAAGATTGAATTCAGATCAAAATTTTATTAGGTATTCTCTTATCTGTTCCTCCTGGTTGCTTGGTCGTGGAATCTGAAGAATCTCGTTGAAATAATACCAGACACTTGCTGGTTCTAAGTTTTTAAAAACTTCCATAATAATAATATTTGATCGATAAAGATAATGATCTTATGCGGTTCAATATCATAAAAATCATTTTTGAAAATCGAAAATTGTTATATATTTAGAAACTGGTTGGAATGGATTATTAAATTAAAAATTAGATACTTATGTCAAAAAGGACTATTGTCGCATTGCCTGGCGACGGGATTGGAGCTGTTGTTCTGGATTCGGCTATTCGCGTACTCGATGCTGTGGGCTTTAAAGCTGATTATATTGTTGGTGATATTGGATGGGAATTTTGGAGGAAAGAGGGTAATCCCTTGCCTGAAAGAACATTGGAGTTGCTGGAGAAACATAAGCTGGGATTGTTTGGAGCGATAACCTCTAAGCCAAAAGACGCTGCAGCCAGTGAGCTTAATCCTGATTTAAAAGGAAAAGGTTTGATCTATTCAAGCCCAATTGTGGGCTTGCGACAACATTTTGATCTTGATATATGTATCAGGCCTTGTAAGAGTTATATAGGTAACCCTCTAAATTTCATTAGAAGGGGCATTGGAAATAATATTATTGAGCCTGAGGTGGATGTAGTAATCTTTCGCCAGAATACAGAGGGTTTGTATGGTGGTGTTGAGTGGAGTAATCCAGGTGAAGAGGTTTATAATGCTTTTAAAACGCATCCAAAGTTTCTTAAGAATTTTGGTCGGACACCTGTCGAAGAACTTTCGATTTCAACTCGAATATTTACACGAAAATACACAGGCCGAATACTGAGAGCTGCTTTCAATCATGCTAAAAAATTTGGATACAAATCGGTAACGGTATGTGAAAAGCCAAATGTCATAAGAGAAACATCAGGAATGATGTATAAAATGGCATTGGAAATACAGAAAGATGAATTTCCTGATATTGAACTTTGGAATACTAACATCGATGCTCAGATGATGTGGTTGACAAAAAATCCTGAGGATTATGGTGTGATTGTTGCCGGAAATATGTTTGGTGATATTGTTTCCGATGGGTTTGCAGGATTGATAGGAGGATTGGGGTTTGCTTGCAGTGCTAATTTAGGTGAGCAGGTAGCCGTTTTTGAGCCTACTCATGGTTCGGCTCCTAAGTATGCAGATTATGCCGAGTCTATAGTTAATCCAATTGCAATGATAGCATCAGCCTGCATGATGCTTGATCATATTTCCGAAACGGATCTTTCGGCTAAAATCAGGGCCTCAATAGCTAAAGTGGTTCTTGAAGGAAAGGTTCAAACCTATGATATGATGAAACTAACAGGCAGTCCTGATGTTCTGAAGAAAGGCGCTGCTTCTACAAGCCAGATGACTGATGCGATTATAAATAATCTTTAGG
>CAYUNU010000312.1:0-4870 GCA_964446195.1 uncultured Porphyromonadaceae bacterium
ATATGATGGAGGAGGTTGCCATGCGTGAAAAGCCTAAGCTTATAGTTGGGGGTGCTTCTGCTTATTCTCGTGAATGGGATTATGCCAGAATGCGCAATATCGCCGACAGCATAGGAGCAATTTTGATGGTTGATATGGCTCACCCGGCAGGTCTAATTGCTGCAGGGCTTCTGGAAAACCCCGTAAAGCATGCCCATATAGTTACCTCAACAACTCACAAAACTCTTAGAGGACCGCGTGGTGGGATTATCATTGTAGGTAAAGATTTTGAAAACCCATGGGGAATAGCTACAAAAAAGGGGGTAGTAAGAAATATATCATCCCTCCTTAATTCAGCAGTCTTTCCAGGCATACAGGGAGGACCACTTGAGCATGTTATAGCTGCAAAGGCAGTAGCTTTTGGAGAAGCATTAACTCCTGAATTTAAGGTTTACCAGGCACAAGTAAAGAAGAATGCTGCTGCCATGGCCAAAGCATTTATTGACCGTGGATACAAGGTTATATCAGGAGGAACCGATAACCATAGCATGTTGATTGACTTAAGAACCAAAGTTCCTGAAATAACCGGAAAACTAGTTGAAAACACTTTAGTTTTGGCAGATATCACTGTCAACAAAAACATGGTTCCTTTTGACTCACGGAGTCCATTTCAAACATCAGGATTGAGGGTAGGAACACCAGCCATTACAACAAGAGGCTTGAAAGAGAATCATATGGAACCTATTGTTGAGATGATGGATCAAATAATTACTGATATTGAAAATCCAGGACTGATTGTTGACATCAGGAAAAAGGTAAATGAAATGATGTCAGTCTTCCCAATGTTCTCTGTATAGTGACGGTTGACGGGTGACAAAGGCAAACAGACAATAAATCAAAATATTATGAAAAGGAAATACTTAATCCAGATTGTTTTAGCAAGCGCAGTTTTTATGCTTGCCGGGATGTTAATTATCACCAATAACCTTAATTCGGAAAGGGCAGATTATGAGAAATTCCTGGTTCAGGAATATGCTTCTTTTCCTTTCGGAGAGCTTACTGGCAATGACCAGAAGCCTGCTCTGGATAGACCTGATCTTGCGTCCTTTACAGACTATATTAAAACTATGGATCCGGCAATAAAGGCTGTTCCGGCATGGAGGTTAAAAGATGGTTTGAAGCAATCAAAAGCTATCCAGGCAAACGACAGGTTAAAATCAGGATCAAGTGTCATTAATTGGACAGAGCACAGGACAGATATGGGAGGAAGAACAAGAACTCTGATGTTTGACCCAAATGATGAAAGAAAGATGAAAGTTTGGGCTGGATCCGTCACCGGTGGTCTTTGGTTCAATGAGAGCCCATTTTCAAATGGTATGTGGCAAAATGTGGATGATTTTTGGTCAAATTTGGCGATAAGCTGCATGACCTATGATCCCAATAACACAAATACTTTTTTCGTTGGAACAGGAGAAAGCCAGACAGCCCTTATTATGTATCGTGAATCATCAGGTAGAGGATCAGGAATTTACAGATCCGATGATGCAGGTGAGACATGGGAAGTTATTCCTTCAACCAAAGACTGGGCATATGTGACAGATATTCTTGTCAGGGATGAAGATGGAAGCAGTGTTATTTATGCGGGTGTAATTTCCGGCATTTATAAAGGGGCTGAACATCAGAGTGCCCCAACAGATGGCCTTTATCGGTCTGCAGATAACGGAGAGAGCTGGACTCAGGTATTACCTAATATAGCAGGAGGCAATGTTCCTTATCCTCCATCCGACATTGAGACTACATCAGACAATAGTCGCATTTTTGTAGGTACAACGTATAATCTTGATGGAGACGGAGGATCATGCATCCTGATGTCGGATGATGGAATAACCTGGACTGTTAATTCGGACTACCAGCAAGGCATTCTTGATGGTAGAACAATTGGCACTGTCAACACATATACATATCCAGGGCGGGTTATGTTTTCAAATGCCCCTGCTAACCCAGATATAATGTATGCGCTGGTAGCAGGAGGGTATATCAGACCGGATCTTTTTACTGGTTATGACTGTGTGTACATACTCAAATCAGAAGACAGAGGAGAAAGTTGGAGCAGCCTGAATATACCTTTGCGTAATAGTGACAACTCCTTTGCCACTCTAGCCTGGCATGCCCTGGTTATTCAGGTAAGTCCTATTAATCCTAATCTTGTATGGATTGGTGGTTTGGATACCTGGAGAACAACAAATGGAGGCTCAAGCTGGTCGAAGCAATCAAACTGGGCAGAGATGTACGGAAATGGATCCGACGATTATGTTCATGCGGATATCCATACAATAAAATTTAAGCCAGGGAGCGACACAGACATGCTGGTAGCAACTGACGGTGGAGTATTTGGTACCACTTCAGCACCGGCCAATGAACCAGCATTCTTCGAAATTAACCGTGGATATAGCACCCTTCAGTACTATTCCGGAGCGATTCATCCAGATGCTGGGGCTATTCATTATATGGGAGGCCTTCAGGATAACGGAACAATTTTTTACAAAAGGGACAACATCCCAACTTTCAGGGATATGCTATCCGGAGGTGACGGAGCATTGTGCTTTATTGATCAAAACGAGCCAAGCATCCATCTAACTACTGTTTACCACAGCTCCATCTACTTGTACAACGCTGAAAAGGAGGAAGATCCACAAGGTAGGGGTGGCAGAAACTTCTCTACTGGCACATTTGTTAATGCAATGGATTATAATTGGAGGGACAACATTTTGTTTGCCAATGGGATGAAAGAAGAGGGAACAAATCCCAATACATTATTGGTTGCCGGTGTTAGCCAGAGTAGTGTAAATGGCACTCTTCATAATCTTTCCACACAGTCAGGTGTTCCCTTTTCGTGCATCAAATGGTCTGAGCACTCCCCTCTAAACAAAAGCACCTTATTTATTGGTACGCAAGCAGGTAAGATCTTCAAACTTGAAGATGCAGCTGCAGATGGGACACTTACAGATCTCACCCCGGCTGAATTCCCGACAGCTAACATATCCTGCATTGATATTGGACAAAGTGAGGACACCCTTCTTGTTACCTTCTCCAATTATGGGGTTGCATCTGTTTGGCTGAGCGTTGATGGCGGTCAGAACTGGATGAATAAGGAAGGTGATCTTCCTGATATGCCGGTAAGATGGGCTCTTTTCCATCCTGAGAACAGTGATCAGGTTATGCTTGCAACAGAGCTAGGTGCCTGGACTACAACGAAAGTTAAAAATGAGCAGGTAGTATGGAGCCCAAAAGTTGACGGCATGGCCAATGTCAGAATTGACCAGATAAAACTAAGAAAATCGGACAACACTATTCTTGCTGCTACTCATGGCCGAGGCATGTTCACCACTATCTGGAATGTTGATTACACAGCTGGAATAGACAGTCAGAATTTAAGCGAATATATCAGGATTTATCCTAATCCTTCAAACGGCCAATTTAATATCAGGATAGCATCCGGAGGTACTACGGAAATTACAATTTCAGATATTTCGGGCAGGATAGTCCTTGCTGATCATTTTGAAAATGATCCCGGTGCGATTAAATCAATTGATATTAGCAATGAAAATCAGGGTATATATATTGTAAAGGTTAAAACTGATAACAAGGAAACTATAAAGAGAATAGTCAAGCAATAGTTTTCACACACTAATACATAAAGGTACTTATTCACACACACACAGGCACTCAAACACAAACCCGTTTATGGAATGGTACTTCATCCCGGCTCTTATTGCTGCTGGCTTTCTGTGTGGTTTTATAAATACTCTGGCTGGATCAGGCTCGCTTATCTCGCTGCCTTTACTGATGTTTATGGGCTTGCCTGCCAATGTGGCCAACGGAACCAACCGAATTGCTATATTGATGCAAAACATGGTTGGGGTTACAAGTTTCAAGCACCAGAAAGTATTTACCTGGAAAGAAGGTATATGGCTAGCTATTCCGGCTGTAGTAGGGTCAATTATCGGCGCCTCCTTTGCGGTTAATATCAATGAGAAGATCATGACCCAAGTCATTGGGGCTCTTCTTGTGCTTATGTTTTTCCTGATAATATTTAAACCGGATATTTGGGTTAAGGGAAAAGCTGGTATCGTCTCTGCCCGTCCCAGCATTCTACAGATAATCATATTTTTCTGTATAGGATTATATGGAGGCTTTATTCAGGCTGGAGTAGGATTTTTTCTAATCGCAGGCTTAGTACTTGGGGCTGGTTACGACTTAGTAAAAACCAATGCCATCAAACTGCTTATTGTACTGTGTTATACTCCTTTTGCTCTGGCTATTTTTATTTCGAATGAGCAGGTAAACTGGCAAGCCGGCTTAATTTTAGGGATAGGCAATATGCTTGGAGCCTTTGTAGCAAGTCGTTTTGCAGTAAGTTGGGGTGCAAAAGTGGTTAGGATTTTGTTACTGGTGATAATATTTGGGGCAGCAATCAAGTTACTGTTATTTCCCTAATCTACCTCCAAACCCTCATTGGTTCAACCTCCTGTCAGTCTGAAATCGTAAGTAATAGTACCCTTTTGTGTAATTGGGGCATTTGGATCAGTAACCTTATTAAATCTGGCGGTCATAGCTGCATTTTTTGCCGCTTGGTGCAGTTTTGTATTTGTTGTAGTTGTCCCTCTTACACCTGGCACGGCGGCTACTACTCGCCCTTCCTTATTAACAGTAATTTGAACAACTACTTTTCCAGATTCCTGACCAGGATAATCTGGTTTTTTCAGGGCGCCGGTCACGTTTCTACCTGCCAGGCTATAGGAGATGCCATTATTCCCTGTACTATTTATCATTGTATGATCAGCAGACTCTGTTGACCCTGTGTTCATTCCCTGATTTCCTTCTCCTCCTG
>CAYUNU010000313.1:0-4869 GCA_964446195.1 uncultured Porphyromonadaceae bacterium
GGTCGTGATCTTTATGTTAAGGAAGGATGTTATACCTGCCATTCTCAGATGGTTAGGCCTTTTAGATGGGAAACAGACCGCTATGGTGAGTATTCCAAGATAGGCGAGTTTGTATATGATCATCCTTTCCAATGTCCCGACCTGGCACGTGCAGGTTATATGAGTGGACCGATGTACAAAAATGCAGCATGGCATTATAACCACTTCATGGATCCACAGAAAATGAATGAGCAGTCTATTATGCCTCGCTACGACTGGTTTGTAAAAAAAGAAGTGAATCTTGAGCAGGTACCGGCAAAAATTAGAGCAATGCAAACTCTTGGAGTACCTTATCCTGATGGATACGCCGATAGGGCAGTTGAAGATTTATTGAAGCAGGCTGATGAAATTGTAAGTGATCTTAAATTGTCAAATATCGAAGTCAACCCTGCCAGTAAAATGGTTGCCATGATTGCATATTTGCACAAGATGGGTAAAGATATTTCTCCACCACCAATGGTTATAGTGGACACGGATGAAGAAGTAAAGGTTGATTCCACAAGTAATGAATCAGCGAATTAAATTTAGGCAGTAAATCTAAAAAGAGGAAAATGAAGTTAGTTGGCAGTTTGCTTGAGAGTATCGAAGGAATCCAGATTTTTTATATAGTCGGATTGTTATTGTTCTTTGGTCTGTTTTTAGTGATTTTGGTGAGAACATTAAAGAGACCAAAAGAGGAAATGCTGGAGATAAAAAACTCAATTCTTCTGGAGAACACAATAGAAGAAAATTCAATATCATAATAATAATCCTGATATGGAAGAGAATACTAAAAACAGGGAGCATCAAATCAATAATGAGCTTGATGAAAATATAATGGACCATGAATATGATGGTATCAAGGAATTGGATAATCCTCCCCCAAGATGGATAATGGCTATTTTCTATGTTACTATAGCATTTGCTATTATTTATGCATCTTATTACTTCTTTCTTGGGGTTGGTGATCATCAGGATGTTAAGTATGCTGAAAAATCTCTTCTTCATGATGCAAAATATCAAATTGCAAATCAATCAGCAGATGATTTGTTCGCTCTTACCGATCCTGCTGATATTGAAGAAGGAAAAGCTATTTATCAAACAATGAATTGCTTCGCTTGTCATGGTTTAGTCGGAGAAGGGAATGCTGTTGGTCCAAACCTTTGTGATGAATACTGGATACATGGGGGCGATTTTAAAAGCGTTTTTAGCATAATCAAAAATGGTGAGCCAACAAAAGGTATGACTGCCTTTAAAGGGCAGATCAGTGATACTAAAATTCAGAAAGTTGCGAGTTATGTTATGAGTTTGGCTGGAACTAATCCTGCAAATGCGAAAGGTCCGCAGGGAGATAAAGTAGAGTAGAGCGACTTATGGCAGAAGGAGATATTTCATTTAGGGATCGGCCAATCAATATTAACGAAAAAGGTGTACGGAAATGGGTTTATGCAAAGAAGCCCAAAGGCAAATGGTACACTCGTAGAACAATATTCAGTTGGTTCGTCTTACTATTCTTTGTAGCTGTTCCTTTCATCAGGATAAATGGAAATCCCTTTATCCTTCTTGATATTGCCAGTAGAAAATTCATAATTTTTGGTGCCATATTCTGGGCCCAGGATACTTTCATCCTGGCGCTTCTTATGCTTTCCTTTGTGCTCTTTGTCGTTCTGTTTACAGTTACCTTCGGCCGGTTATGGTGTGGATGGGCATGCCCACAAACAATTTTCCTTGAAATGGTTTTCAGAAAAATTGAATTCTTGATAGAAGGTGACTTCAGGAAACGACTGAAGCTTGATCAGGGCCCTCTGACTGCAGAGAAAGTTTTCAAGAAAACTCTTAAGCATTCGATTTTTGTTATCATCTCTATAGCCATGACCAATACATTTCTGATGTGGTTTATTGGAAATGAGAAGTGGTTTGTCATGATAAATGAACCCATCAGGGATAATCTATCGGGATTTATCATCATGCTGATTATATCAGGATTCTTTTATTGGGTTTATTCCTCTTTCAGAGAGCAGATATGCACGATGGTTTGCCCATACGGAAGAATGCAGGGGGTTCTTCTGGATTCAAAATCAATAGTAGTCAGCTATGATTACACCAGAGGAGAGCCCAGAGGGGCTAAGAATGAAGGAGACTGCATCGACTGTCATCAATGTCTTTCGGTATGTCCAACCGGTATTGACGTACGTGATGGGACCCAATTAGAATGTATTAACTGTGCTGCCTGTATTGATCAGTGCGACAGTGTTATGAAGAAGATCGGCAAGGAGCCTGGTCTGATTCGCTATGAATCTGATTACGGCATAAAGAATAAGAACAGAACGATTTGGACAGCAAGAAACAGGGCTTATTCGCTTGTTCTGTTGATAATATTTTCATTTTTCGTGTACACAATAGTCACCCGAACAGACATAGAGACCACTATACTTAGAACTCCTGGTCTGTTATATCAGGAAAATGCAGATAGCACTCTATCTAATGTATATAATATTAAGGTTGTAAATAAAACCCATAATACAGTGCCTCTGGAAATAAGATTGATCTCTCATGAAGGACGAATTCAGATGGCAGGAAATAAAATGGAAGTCAAGGATCAGGGTATGTTTGAGTCCACATTTATACTTTATATCTCCCCGGATCAAATAAAAAGTGAAACAACTCACATTGAGTTTGGAATTTACTCCAATAATGAATTAATTGAAACTTATAAAGCTACTTTTATAGGACCATAACAGGAGGAAGCGCATGAAATTTAATTGGGGAACGGGGATATTTATTTTTTTGGCGATGTTTCTGGCAGCTGCCGCTGTTTTTATCATCTTCGCCATGAATCAGGATGTTAGCCTGGTACACGACGACTATTACAAAAGAGGGGTTGATCACACTCACCAGATGGAAATAGACGCAAGATCTGTAAAATATCAGGAGATTGTCCAAACTCAACTCGTGGAAGATGCCCTTGTAATTGGTTTCAGTGAAATTCTAGAAATTGAAATCGATTCTGCAAACCTGATTTTATACCGACCATCAGACAGTAAGCTAGATATCACCCATAAGTTAGACGCATCAAAACAAAGCTGGGCAATCTCAAGAAATGATTTAAGCCCAGGCAGATATATTCTAGATTTAACATGGTATTCAAAGGGCCTGCAATACGAAGTGAAGAAACCGATAATAGTAGGCAGTATGCAGTAGGCAGTTAATTAATATCTTAATTTATAATTCATAATTAAAAAATGACTATTTCCCTATTAATATCCGCCCTCGTCCTCGGTCTTGCCGGCAGTTTGCATTGTGCAGGGATGTGTGGACCGATCGCTATTGCTCTGCCTTTGCAGGGGAACACCGTTGGGAAGAAAATTTATGGCGGTGTCCTTTATAATCTTGGTCGTACTCTCACTTACGGGATAATGGGAGCTATTTTTGGCTTAGTTGGGCAGAGCTTAAGAATGGTGGGCTTTCAGCAGAAGGTTTCACTGATTATGGGAATCATCATGATAATAGCCGTTTTGTTTCCCCGTTTGTTTAAAAACCAATATAGTCAGGAGAAAAGCTGGTTTGCTATTATCGAAAAATTAAAGAAAAAGATAGGCCAGATGTTTTCCATACAGACTTTTTCCAGCTTGTTTTTCATCGGGATGTTAAATGGATTGCTTCCATGTGGATTAGTTTATATAGCTATTGCGGGAGCAATAGGGACCGGGGATGTTGTTCTTGGATCTGCCTATATGATATTATTCGGATTAGGAACTATCCCGATGTTGTTGGGCATCACCCTGGTAGGAAACCTTATGAGTCTGACAGTTAGAAAAAAAATGAATAAGCTAATCCCTGTATTAGTTGTTCTGGTTGGAATATTCTTTGTTCTCAGGGGCCTTGGTTTGGGTATTCCTTTCCTCAGTCCACCTAAGGATAAAATAGAAATGAAGTTTGAAAAATCTTTGGAGAAAGATAAAGCTGTCTCTTATGTGAAGGCTTATGAGCTTCTTTCAAGTGAGGTTTAATAATGAATGAGAAGAATGATAATACCTGTGTGCATTGCGGAGCAGACTGTGGTAAGTACCCGGTAGTTTGGAACGACAAGGCTTTTTGTTGCAACGGATGCAAAACTGTTTATCAGCTTCTGAATGAGAACAAGCTTTTTACCTATTACGATTTAGAAAAGAACCCTGGTATCAAGGTTGAAACTACCGAATTTGGTAATAAATATGCCTTCCTCGACAAAGCGGAGATAAGAGATAAATTCATTCTTTTCTCTGAGGGTGGAATATCAAAAGTTAAATTCTATGTTCCTGTAATACATTGTGCATCCTGTGTATGGCTTTTAGAACATCTGGATTCTATTAGCAGAGACATCAAATTTTCCTTTGTGAATTTCGCAAAGAAGGAGGTTGATCTAACCTTTGATGAATCAAAAATAAGTCTGCGTCAGGTAGTTGAATTACTGGCTTCTCTGCATTATATACCTGATCTATCCTACAAGTTTGCTGAGGGAGATGACGAGATCCGCTCGAATAAAAAGCTGCTTTATAAAATCGGAATAGCCGGCTTTGTATTTATCAATGTAATGACCTACAGCTTGCCGGCCTATTTCAATGGGGCTCCCCTGGAGGATAAGCTGCAAAATCTGTTGAGTATACTAAGCTTAATACTGGTTATCCCTGTTGTATTTTACAGTGGTCGAGATTATTACATCTCAACTTACAAGAGCTTGAAGAAAAAAACTGTCAGTATTGACTTGCCCATTGCGCTGGGAATAATTGTTCTATTTCTGGTTAGCTTTTATGAGATTGTTTTTGCCAAAGGATCAGGATATTGTGATAGTTTATCAGGATTAATTTTCTT
>CAYUNU010000314.1:0-4862 GCA_964446195.1 uncultured Porphyromonadaceae bacterium
TGTTTGTTCTGCGGTATAGTTAACCATTGAGTTGGTAGATAATCCTCCATTTGGAATAATTATTTTTTTGTTATCAGGAGATTTGAGTATTGTATTGAATATTTGTATTTCACTAACAATGCCGCTATGCCCCTGGGCTTCAATATAGTCGCCAACTTTAAATGGCTTGAATAAAAGAAGCATAACTCCTCCTGCAAAATTTTGCAAGGTTCCTGAAAGGGCCATTCCTATAGCCAGTCCGGCAGCACCTAGAATGGCGATGAATGAAGTCATTTTAACGCCCACCATGCTGATGACTGATATAGCCAGAAGTACTTTCAGGGTGGCAGAGATTAGTGACTTGATGAATGGTTTAAGAGTTGGGTCTACCTCTTTTTTATCCATTAGCTTCTTCACCATTTTGCTGATGATTCCGATGATCCAAAGGCCAGCGATTAGTACAACAATAGCTCCGACAAGTTTTGGTGCATAGTCGACAAGTAGTTCTTTGAATGAGAATAGTTTTTCTTCCATGATGGGAGTTATTAGTTATGAATTATGAGTTATTAGCTTAATCCTTTATTTTCTAAAAGAGTTTACGGCATTTATAAAAGACATAATATTTTCTGTTTTCACATCGGGGGGCATGCCACCTCCACATGAAGCGATAAGCTTATCAGGATATTTACATTCCTGAATCATTTTTCTTGTTTGATTCTCAATGTGCGGGAGAGAGTCGGCTGCCAGCACATCCCGTGGGGGAAGATTCCCCAGAAGACACACTTTACCTTGAGTAGCATCTGATAATTCATTTAGGCTAACATCGATTCCCATATTGAAGATATTTACGCCCATTTCCGGCAATAGGGGAGCCGATTCTTTTGATGGGGCATCATTGTGTAGCAATTTTATGTTCAGGGGTCTGTTATAAAGTTCCTTGAAGTAGGGGAGTCCAAATTCTTCAAACTGCTCTCTGCTCATAAAACCAATAATATCATCCAGCATCATTATACCATCAATTTCGGGAAGTGTTGTTTTTTGCAGGTCGTGCCATTGGATAAGGAAATCGGTAATTATCCTGATTAGTTTATGTGTTTTTTCCGGTTCCATCATCATTGCCATCAAAAACTCTGATGTTCCCATAAGGTAAGTTGCAATATTTAGTGGGCCTCGTGAAATTGAGAAGCGTGTATAGTGGCCATTCTTTGCCATCAGCTCTCTTTTATGTTCTAATCTTTTAAGCATGAATGGCAGGAGGCCATCAGTTTTAGGATTAGGGACTTTTAGTTTATCTACCTGGCTTATATCGTCGAGGAGTTTATGTGCATGTGGGAATTCGTTTTCGGGGAATATACATCTGGCTCCGAAAGCAGATGGTTCGGTACACATGCCAAATTCTGACCAGAATCCGGGAAAAAATATTACATCAGGAAAAGTCTGAGCGGCTTTGAGGTGGGCATTAAACCACATCTCCTCATTTGTAAAATAGTCGATAACCTTCATCCCTGCCCAATTTGGAAGCCAGGGGCAATCGATAATAAATCCTATTGGTATGTTTTCTGGTTTTTTATTGTTAACCAGATTTTTAAGTATTTCCCAGTGTTCGTTTGTCATATTTTTATTTTTCTGATCTAAGGTTTTCGGGTAGGCTCAAAGTTCGGAATTCGACGTGCACTGACGATTCTTTTGATCCTTTGTTAAAAGATGCTTCAAATTGAATTTTGTGTTCACCCTGGTCCAGCATTAATTGGCTTTGCACCACTCTAGCTTTGTTAATTAAATGCCATGTTTTGTCGTATAATCTTATATAGCTACCTCCAGAATATTTTATATGATGCTCTGGGGGGATATTTAGTGGTAACAGGACTTTTTTAAATCCGTCGATATCAAGAGTAATATTTTCAACTGTTCCGTCTTTGGTATTTGACAGAACAAATTGCATGGTTTGTTCGGGGTTTGGATTGTTCAGCTCCAGGTTTAATAGTCGGGGTTCACCTGGTTGTAAATCCTTATTAAGGTAATCTCCTTTAACCAGACTAGCTTTGAAGAGGTTCCATGAATTAGGTCCGGTTGCTTCGAGGTGGTATTCATTGCTGATATCCTCCATTTCTTTTTTTCTTTTTTCGGGAAATGCTTCGGCCATACGTGCTGCTTCCCAAAGTTTAATTTTTGCGAGGATCTCCTTTCCCATGCCATGACTATCCACAATGTCTGGGCTTGTTACGAGGGCAAAGCCAGCGTCAAATCCGGCAGCACGTGCCAGGAGCCATTCAATATCCTCCATACTTATTTCCGGGGTCATGCGGAACCATCCAAGCATTGAGGGCATCAGGTTACGTCGGTAGTAAGATTGATTGAGTAATCGGTATTGGGTTTGGCTCTCACGAAATCCTGCATACCAAGGTTCGCCCCAATTCATTCTGGTGTACATATGCCAGAAGAAGTGGCCGGGGTTTGATGCATCTGTGATTATTTCCCCCTGATTTTCAGGATCAAGGCTATCGTACCAAGTTTGTGTAAATAGCTGACGGCCATATTGTCCGAGTCCGGTTGACCAGTTCCCTTCAAGTCCATCAAAAGATATTTGTCTTAGTCCGGTTTTATTATAGAGATCTGCAATGGTAAGTGCTATTTCTTTAGAGAGTTCGATATTTGACAGGAAGGTTTTATAACCATGGTCCATTAGTTTGCTTATTGTTGTTTTTGCCTTATGGGTGTTTGTGGCTGTTCCAAAGGCACCTCTTTCACAATCCAATAGAGTCCATGGTTCAGAATCGCTAACTTTTTTATAGCGAATTATTTCATTTTCTATTTTTACTGCGTGTAGGGTATTGTTTTTCATTTGATTGAAAAACTTAGGATCAGCAATTTGGATATTTTTGTTGGTAGCAGAAATATCATTGACCAGGATAGATGATCCGACTACAGCTAATCTGGGGTCAGGCACTGGGCTGACATAGGGGTCATTTGTAGTAATAAAATTAGACAGGGTATGTAGGCCTAGTCGGATATTTTTATCTCTGGCTCTATCGACGCATTTTTTCATGCTCTCCCAGTTATCAGGAAATTCTGTTTTGTTTAGCTCGAAGTGTCCCCAGTTTATGAATGGTCCGCCATGGTATAGATAATTGAGTCCAGCTTCTTTGGTGAGATCGATGGCTATATCCAGTGTTTTCTCTCCAAAATTCATGATCAGGTAGGAGGCAGTTGCGCTGTTAGCAGTTTTCCCCCATTGACCATCAAGGATTGGGTGGGGTAGGTTTTCTTTCAGTTCTATTTCACTGATGTTATTCAAGGCTTCTTCAGCGGGGCAACCAAAGATAGCGATTGCGCTTCCGATCAGGCCTCCATCGTCATATGCCGGAGCCAGGTAGAAATCGTGGTTCCAGTTTGGTATTATTCTATCCTGATTTCTGTTACGGCAATATGCCTGGATTACGCTTCCAAATTCTTTTTTTTCTGCTGTATGCCCTCTATATAATACCTTCAGAGAATCTGCGATATCCACCAGGTCGTTGCTCTCAAAAATATCATAAGCCCGATCAATATCACTCTCTTCATATGGGAATCCACCAAGAGTTTTCAGGTTCATGCTTTGAATTCCGAATGCAAAAACTGCGTCTCTGACAACGCCAACAGTCTCTCCCACTGTTTGATTGATTGTTGTTGGGTAGGGTCCCCAAACCAGAACATCAATGCCATCAGGATTAATAAGATTAATAAGCTCAAGCCGAAGATGTGTGTTTTTGTTTTCAATTTTGACAATAGCTTGAATTTCGGAATTTTGAAAGCCAACAATGTAATTGTTACTTTCCTGATCCTGGTTAAATGATGTTGGGAGGAGAAACTTATTATCTTTTCTGATCTGGATTATCGGAGCTTTTTCGCCATCGGGTAACAATTCACTATTAGAGGCTAAGTTGGAAATTGAACAGATATACCCATCCTGGTTAATTTCGATGCCAAGATTAACTGTTTGAAAACTAGTATTGTTGCAGCTAGCAATAAATAATGTACTGAAGCATAGTATAGTCCAATAGAAAGATTTCATAGTAAATGTTTTTGCGAAATTAAGCAAAAATCCCCCTATCCCCCGGGTTTCCCCGGAAGTTTCTTCCGCCTATTTCTCCATTGTGGTAATAAGCACCACCTTTCCACTTTTTACATTGTTTTTGCCTCTTTGCAGGCGGTAGAAATAGGTAGCTTGAGCCGCCTGAGCCAGGTCGCTTCGATAGGTTACTATTTGTGATTCACCTGCTGGGATGAAGCCGTGGAACAATCGTGCTACCAGTCTGCCTCTATCATCGTATAGGTCGAGGGATACAACGTCACCAATATCCATAGTGATTTTAAAGTTCACGGGTCCATATGATGGATTTGGATAAACGACAATTCCAAAGTTTGGTGCGAAATCAAATTGGTTAATAGCCGGGTTAGGTGAGACGATATAATTATTGTCCTCATCATAGAAGTCGGCGTTTAATATTTTGGTCCCCGGTTCCATTATTCCGTTAAGAGCCATGGATCTAAGAGGGGCGGTTAAAGTTGCAATCAGATCGTTAGTTATTGGATCAACGCGAAGAGTTATATTAACATTTTGTGTTGTGTCATTAACGATAAATCTGTCGACGCTGAATATTGAATAAGCTGCAGCTTGTGGTCCACCCTTCATTAGTGGTCCACCTCCTGTTATAACAGCGGTCAGGGTTACCATATCATTAAGGCTGTAATATACTGGCTTGTCGGATGTCACATATGTTGGGACCAATAGAGGTGTAACATCTGCAGTTGTTTTAGCAACACTGCTACATAGATAGTTCCTCGAATCAGCACCAATAATTGAAAGTCCTGTTCCTGTAACAAGCTTGTTATGACCTACCCAT
>CAYUNU010000315.1:0-4857 GCA_964446195.1 uncultured Porphyromonadaceae bacterium
CTTCAGTGCAATCTGATATTGAAGATAAACTTATCACGCTGGTTAACCCTGACACAGAGAAAGCAATTACAACAGTTACACAGATTACTCCATGGGGAATCACCAGAGTAAATGGCGGTGCAACATATACAGGCAACAAAGTTGCATGGGTTATCGACACAGGAATTGATTTAGATCACCCTGATTTAAATGTTGATACAGACAGAGGAAAAACATTTGTTACACGCACCACAACAGCAGATGATGATAACGGTCATGGTAGTCACGTTGCAGGGATCATTGCAGCCATTGATAATAGCGAAGGTGTTGTTGGGGTTGCAGCGGGAGCAACTGTTGTTCCTGTTAAAGTTCTCGATCGCCGTGGAAGTGGTTATAACTCATGGATTATAGGAGGTATTGATTATGTTGCTGAAGTAGCAGCTGAGGGGGATGTTGCAAATATGAGTCTTGGTGGGAGTTTATATCTTGAACTGAACGAAGCTGTTATAGCTGCTGCATCTAATGGTGTATTGTTTGCTTTAGCTGCAGGTAATGAATCGACAGATGCTTCAACAAAATCTCCGGCGAGCGCAAATCATAGTAATATATACACGATTTCAGCTATGGCTGAGGGAGATGTTTGGGCCTCATATTCCAATTATGGTAATCCACCAATTGATTTTTGCGAACCTGGTTCATCGATATATTCAACATATAAAAGTGGTGGTTATGCAACGCTTAGCGGAACATCCATGGCTTCGCCACACATGGCCGGTATTCTGATGTGGGGAGTGCCTGTTGCGAATGGTGTAGTTAGTGGCGATCCGGATGGCGATCCAGATCCTATTGGAGTTGTTGGTGGTGAAATGCCAAACATTTCACCTGTAGCAAATGCTGGTCCAGACCAGACCAAGACTGATTCTGATGAGAATGGATCCGAGAGCTTTACTCTGGATGGATCAGGATCGAGTGATAGTGATGGTACAATAAGTTCTTATGAGTGGAAAGAAGGATCAACAAATCTTGGTTCCGGGGTGATACTCACTTTAGATTTTGGGGTTGGGACGCATATCGTTACATTAACTGTAAGCGATGATGAAGGAGCAACTGATTCAGACGAAGTGGTCATTACAGTAAATGGTGTTGCCGGAAACGAAGATCCTGTGGCAGGTTTTTCAGCCGCTACAGATGGTTTAACTGCATCTTTCACAGATCAAAGTTCTGATGATGGTTCTATTGTTTCATGGAACTGGAATTTTGGTGATGGCAGTACATCAATAGTACAAAATCCTAGCCATACTTATGGTTCCGGCAATACATACACAGTAACACTTACTGTTACTGATAATGAGGGAGCAACAGATTCTGATCAACAATCTGTCACGGTTACAGATCCTGTTTCCGGTGATATAGTCCTGACTGCAACAGCAAGAAAAATCAGGGGAATCAGGTATGTGGATCTATCATGGTCGGGCAACGCAGGCAATGTCGACATTTATAGAGATGGAGTATTAGTTAAGGGAGATGTCTCCGGTACAGAATATGAAGAAAACCTGGGAAGGGTTAGTGGGACATTTACTTACCGGGTTTGTGAGACAGGAAGTAGCTCCTGTTCCAATGAAGTAACGGTAACTATATAGAAAATCAATAATATAATTTAAGCCCGGGTGTGATTTTCGCCCGGGCTTTTTAGTTTTTTAAACACCGGATTGAGAATCCATCGCCGCCATAATCATCACTACGGGCAATCCCATTGTAATAGTGTTGTAAGCTTCGGTTCCACCCAAAAATTGGACCGCTCGGGGATGAGGACCAAAAGGATGTTCGGGAGCCTAAATATGAGAAGCCACCATGATAGTTACGCTTACCCCCGGGTAGCACATTGAATCCGCTGATGTTGTTGCCATTCCCATCATCAGCCCAGCCTGATACAGATTTCATTTGCTTGCCCAGATTACCAGAATTCCTCCATCCGGTATCATCAGCATCTGTTTCACTCATGCCCAAAAATATTTCAAGTACTTTCCATTCCTCATCACTGGGTAAATGCCAGCCTGAGGGGCAAATATCCTGGTTGTTTCCATGGGTATCAGCCGTTGCTGCATCCCAGTCGTAAAGTCTGCCATACTTAAGACAATTATCTGAGAGATTATCATAACACCAGGAATTCCCGCTGCTTGGTTCAAAGTTTAAATTCTCAATCATCCAAGTTTGAGTACCAATAGTTTTATAGTCATAAGTTTGACCGTCTCTGGCATCAGTAAGTACTTGTGGCGTCATTGAAATATCAAACAGAACAGTACCACTAGTAATGGTGATTTCAGAATAGAAAGGTTCAAAGCCTTCTTTTTCAGCCTTTAGCGAGTGTTTGCCTGTAATAATACCCTCAATCTTATATGCTCCCAAGTCGGAAGAAACTGATTTTTCTCCATCAACATCCAGCTCTACCCCGGGCACAGGAGTTAAAGTGCCTGCAAAGTAAATATTGCCAGATAATGTTCCGGTTGTAATTTCCTTATTGCAAGCAGTGATTACTAAGGAGAGAACAAATATCAATAACATGTATGCATGGAAATGTTTGACTTCCATTATTTTAAAAATCTAAGCACCGAACATTTAAAGGTAATTAATTTCTGGCATAATCACCTTGATTACTCTGGCTATTGTGTTTTTACTCCTATAAAACGTATCCTGATATTGGATTAATATAGTAAACCGAATAACCACAGTGGGATATTTTTACCTGATCCAATTTCTATCTGGTCTTTTACCAGATAAGTATCTTTTTGTCCGGCTATTTGCTTACTGCCTTTATTTCTGCCTCCTACTTCAAAAACTCGTTGTTTATCATCAATGAAATCACCATTTGTATGAAAGAAAATATTCACGACCTGATTTACCTGATTAAAGAAAAATGTTTCTCGCAATGATCCCAGATCGTGTAAAATACCTCCCAGCAATTTCATTAGGTTTGGGTTATTTAAGTAGATCTTAGCAGGTTTGTTTAGACTGTTTATTCCTTTCAGGGATTTATACAAAAGGTTTACTTCGTGAGCTTCATGCAAATAGAAGAGGTAAGCTTTCAGGGTATTCAAACTAATACCAGTTCTTTCGCTGAGGGATACCATATTTGGTTGAAAAGGAGCAGATGTAGAAATTATTTGCAGCAATTTTTTCAAATATTGTATATGGCTTATTTGCATATTCATAAACTGAGGAATATCAACTTCAAGAACAATATTCACAGTTTCCATTAATTTTTGATCAAATACTGATAATCCCTCCATGTAAAATGGGTAATATCCATATTCAAGATAGTTGTCAAAATACTGGAGGGATCATGCATTAGATTAAGGATCAAGGGGGAAATATTTAGGTTTGTCCAGAGTTGTGTGAAAATTGTGTGCAAATAGAAAAGAGGCTATGTGCAAAAAGCTCATAACCTCTTGGTGTTCTGGTGAACTTGGAGGGACTCGAACCCCCAACCTCCTGGTCCGTAGCCAGGTGCACTATCCATTATGCTACAAGTCCGTACTTCAAATAGTGAAGCGGATGCAAAGATAATAAAAAAAGTTATTCGTTCGCCTTCGGCTCACTGGAATTCGCTCCCTTCTGCTCGCTAGCGAGTGAAATACCTCCCTAATACTCCCCCCAATGCTTGATGCTGATATCCTCAATGTCTAATTTGCAGAAGGCTGTGATAAAGGCTTCGGCTAGTCGGGCATTTGTGATCAAGGGAACATTGAAATCGATGGCATTTCTCCTGATGATATGATCATTCTTTAGTTCACCCTGGGTGAGGTTTTTGGGAATGTTAACTACCAGGTCGATCAATCCATTCCTGATGTAATCCATGGTGTTGGGGTGTTCTCCTTCATCGGGCCAGTGCAAGATAGTTGTGTCTATCCCATTGCCAATCAGGAATTCTCCGGTTCCTCTGGTGGCGAATAACTGATAGCCTTTGTCGGCCAATAAATGACAGGATTCCAATAAGGTTACCTTATCTTTTATCGGTCCGGTTGACAGGAGGATGTTTTTCTTTGGGATTTGGTAGCCAACAGATAACATAGCCTTGAGAATGGCATCGTCATAATCTTCACCTATACACCCAACCTCACCTGTGGAGGACATGTCGACTCCAAGAATAGGATCGGCTTTCTGAAGTCTGGAGAAAGAGAACTGGGATGCCTTAACACCAATATGTTCCAAATCGAAAATAGATTTGGGTGGCTTGTCGAGTTTCTGACCAAGCATAACCTTTGTTGCCATCTCGATGAGGTTGGTTTTTAGAACCTTGCTTACGAAGGGCATGCTCCTTGATGCTCTGAGGTTGCATTCAATAACCTTAATATCGTTATTCTTAGCCAGGAACTGTATATTGAAAGGACCGGAGATATTCAATTCGGCAGCAATCTGCCTGGTAATCTTTTTAATTCTTCTGACAGTCTCAAAATATAATTTCTGGGGTGGAAAAACCATTGTGGCATCACCTGAGTGCACTCCTGCAAATTCAACGTGCTCACTCATGGCATAGGCTAATAGCTCTCCTGCACTGGCAACTGCGTCAATTTCAATCTCTTTGGCCTGCTCAATAAAATCTGTAACGACCACCGGATGCTGCTTGGAGACCTGAGTAGCAAGCGTGAGGTAATCTTTTAGTTCATCCTTATTAGAAACAACATTCATAGCTGCTCCAGATAATACATAAGATGGTCTTATCAATACAGGAAATCCAACCCGGTCAACAAAGGTGAAGATCTCATCGATATTACTCAGTTCTTTCCATTCGGGCTGATCAACCTCGAGATTATCGAGCATCATAGAAAATTTATGGCGGTCCTCAGCCCTGTCTATAGAGATAGGGGATGTGCCAAGAAT
>CAYUNU010000316.1:0-4840 GCA_964446195.1 uncultured Porphyromonadaceae bacterium
TGCTTAACAGCTGGGGGATAGATAAAGCTAAAACTGAGTATAGATAAACTCATTGTGCCGGCACCGCTTACGACTTTTCCTGCCCTGGAATGGTCCGACCAATTACACGAAAAATTTAATAAGGCGTTGCTGGCTCTGGGTCGACTGGACAGTGTGTCAGTTCTTATGCCGGATACATCTCTCTTCTTATACATGTATGTCCGCAAGGAAGATGTTCTTTCTTCTATGATCGAGAGTACACAGTCTTCATTATCAGATCTGCTTCTTCATGAGTTAAAGCATCAACCGGGAGTTTCTCTGGATGATGTTATGGAAGAACTGGCATTTCCAGCAAAGTGGAATCCCGAAGGCTTTGCAATGGAGGATGGCCGATTTGTCGGTGCCCAGCAGGGCACCGGAACGCTCTTCATATACGCACCGATATTACCGGATTGTATTCAGTACCGAGTTACCGGTTAATTTTCGCCAATGTACAATTCACGAATCTCCGGAAAAAGAGCAATTTTGTCTCTGAATGGTTCTTCTGTAAAGTGATCAGGATTATCAGCAACCCAGCTACCATCACCCGTAAGAGTGAGTGTACCCCTTTCGACACCATCCCCATCTTCGGAAAATAATGAGGATTTGTAATACACAATGGTGGATTCACTAAGCCAGCTAACATTTTCCGGAGCCCAGTACATTAAGCATACAGAAAACTCGGTAACCAGGCTGTCACCCGACACTCTGAAAATCTGCAAGCCTCCCTCATAAAAGCTTTGAAGTGAAGGGCTCCGGGCACACAGAAGCCTTCCTCCATCAGGACTTGGTACCGGTGGAGAAACACTCAGGGTACGCCAGCCGCTGTCTCCATTGATGAGGATAAATACAGAATACTCGAATCCAAAAACATCCATCGTCCAGTAGTTCTGCTCCGGGAGAAAACTGCACAACGTATGCAGGGCCATAAATCGGGTTATATCCAGGGAATTATAGTCACTGAAACAGAGAGTATCACCACAACTCAAAGCAAAACACAGAGAATTAGTATCGGGTTTAAAAACACTCTGGCTATAGTCCATTAGCAGAATTTCTTCAGGTACCTTTTCGAAAGCACAGCCAGCGTCACAGTAGGCCGGCAAAACCACAACAGAAACCAGCAAAAAAAACAAAATGGATTTGATAATCCTACCTCCTTGCAATACTCACCCTCTAAACTCGGTTCAATTCTGAAGCAGCTTGATACGATTCCCAGTGAAAAAGCCACGGAAGGTCAGCAATAGAACGACCTGCGGAGAGCAGCTTTTCTCTCAAGTCAGACAAAACGTCAAAGTTCTCAATCCCCAGCTTCAGCTGTGGGCTTCTCCAGGATATCCTTCCATGAAACGCTCACAACCCGGGTTTGAATATGTGCTTGCGCCGCCAGGTTCACTGTTTGTGTTATCGTATACCTTCAACGCCTTTTCGTACATATCCCGAGGGGATATCCAACACCTCTAATCTATTAGAATAGAGAACAATAGCAATCTGTGACTAAGGAATAAGTTTATTCGGAGACAGATTTCCCCAGAATCCCCAGAGCCAACACCTATACCGTTATCGATGTTCACAATCATCTTCGACCAGCGTACTGATGTCTGGTGGAAGGGACAGAAACTGTGAACCGGGGCACAGAGTTAACGGAGTAGGTTTTCAGCTTGCAGGTGATGTAAAACACTCAGGAGCTTGAATAGAAAAGGCAAAAAAATACCTCAACTACGAACCAATAGTATCATTTGAAGAAAGCCTTAAGAGAACAGTTGAGTTCTATATGGAGTATGGGTTTGAGAAGAAAAGCCTCTCAACAGCATTAACCTACTCTTGCAGATGGTTCAGATTGTTAAGACTTGCCTGTATCACTCACCAGGGAATGCCGTTATCAATGAAATGGTATTTTGAGACAACTGGAGTACATCCACAAAAGCGTGGTTGACGGGAACAGATATGCTACTGCACAATACCAATCTTCAGAAACGTATCCAACAGCTCAGTCATACTACCGGGATTTGATATCTGCACCCCGTTCTGCACCTTTGTCTCACTGCCGCCATAGATAAGGATGCCTTCAGTTGCTCTGTCAGTACTGGATTTGAATTTCTTCAAGCCTTTAAAAAATACGCTGTTTATGGTTGAGGCTGACTTGATTTCCAGTGGAATAATATCTGCTGCCTGTTGGATTACCAGATCTACCTCATTTCCATTACTGTCTCGGTAGAATGTAAGCCCCGTGCTGTTTTGACCATTGTTGAAAAAGAACTTCATGACTTCAGTAACTACCATGTTTTCAAAAAGCATACCTCGTAGTGGATGTGTGGGAATTTGATCAATCGAATTAATCCCCATAAGATATGCAGCTAGGCCGGTATCATAGAAATAGAGCTTGGGTGATTTCACCAGTCGTTTGGATACATTTCTAAAAAATGGAGGAAGTCTGAAACAGATGTAACTGGCCTCAAGAAGTGACAACCATTTTTTTACAGTAGGTTGTGCCACCCCCGTATCATTACTTAATCCGGCGTAATTGATTATCTGTCCTGTTCTTCCAGCACACAATCTCACGAATTTCTGGAAAACGGTAAGGTCTTGCACCATACTCAACTGGCGTACATCTCTTTCAATGTAAGTGGCAACATAATCAGACATTGCCTGAGTAGGATTCAAATCTCTATCAAAGATTCTCGGGTATCCACCCATGTAAATCTGATTATCTGTTTTTGAATCTGCCCAGTTGGTTGAAATTTCCGCCAGAGAGAATGGAAGAAGGGTCAGCAGCGCAGTTCTTCCTGCCAGTGATTGATTCACAGTGTTGGATACACTCAAGTTGTGGCTGCCTGTAAGAATGAAGTTCCCGGTAAAATCAAATGCATCCACTATACTCTGGATATATGATACAATATCTGGAACACGCTGAATCTCGTCTAGAATAGCACCCTTGGGAAATTGAGCAAGAAAACCTCTGGGATCATTCAGTGCAAATTCACGAGTATCCGGCTCTTCAAGATTTACATAAGCCATTTGTGGAAATGCCATTCTGCATAAAGTTGTTTTCCCGGACTGCCTCGGACCAGTGATTGTTACCACAGGAAATTTCTTTGCAAGATCTTTTAGCAAAGGCTCTGATATTCGATGAATATATTTATGCATCCCGCTCCTTATTTTATGCAATTACAAGATTCATTCTTAGATTTACATAAACATTACTGTTTTCAGGTCAAGTATCCGCTTTATGGCTTCGCCACCTGACCAGCGTCTGACTAGATTGTCTGACCCCGACATCTACTGGATCCGAATGCTGAACGACGGCCGCATCACCGGCGCCCAGCAGGGCACCGGCAGGGTGTTCGTCAATGAACCGGTAGCACTAGACAGACACGAATTGCATTCCAAGCCCGCACTGAACTTTACGGTGTCCCTGGCCAAGCTTTATTTCTTGCCTCTATCCCTGAAAGATGGAAGAATCTCCTTGCAAAGCCGCTGCACACAACTTATATTATATTGAGTTCTTAAATAATCTTTATCACAGTTTATAAATATTTCAACATAGAGGTAATATGCTGAAAGTAATACTGCCGTTTTCAATTCTGTTTCTGCTTGCACTGGCTGCCTGTTCAGGACCTGCTGAATACAGCCCCGTTGCATCCTGGAAACCTCTCACTGTAGGTAACTGGTGGATTTATGAACTGGAAGATATGTGGATAGAGGGACCTGATACAACATATTTCTCATACTTGCTCGAAAGAAGAATTACTGATCTCCTCGAGCATGAAGATGGCTTTCCTGTGTATGAACAGCGCAGTATCTCGTTCTTCAACGAAGAGGAGCCAGATACCTCTTTCATTTACTTAAGCAAAACAGATGATGAGCTTAGAAGGTATTCGAGTATTTCCAGTAATTATTTCTATCTGGAATTAGTATTCCCGTTAACTCTTGGTCAAAGCTGGTATTACTGCGATGACCCGGAAATGATTGTTCCCTGCGAAGTAATTGATATTGCCAAAACAGAATCTACTCCTGCAGGTACCTTTATGGATTGTGCTGTTGTCTCACAAGGATGGTCTGAAGCTCCCGACTTCGTTTACGAAATCAGTTACAGCCGAGGATGCGGTATTGTTAAATAAACCATCTCGGATACCGCTCTGCCTTGGCCCCGGAACGGTAACCACCGGATACTCGGCAGCGCTCTGCACAAGTTCTTTCTTCAGCAGTCTTTCTCTAAACATAAAGGGAGAAGGACCAATATCCGTGCAAATGTCAAGTTGAACTTGAGATTTACACAGGAACTCAGTATTCGCCGTTGTTCGGTACTCAACAGAAACGCCACAGGGAGTTCCGAAGCTGCCGTTGCGTATCCCCGAACAAGGCTCTAAGTAGGGAAGGAAAGGAGATGTTCGGGGTAAGGACAGTTTGTGATGAACTGGAACCTGATTTTCCCGACAAGTTCTGTAACGGTCGTGGGAGGAAGAGATACAAGACTCTCACGAGAACGCCTTATGGTTGAATCCGAGGCTTCCAGGCGGAGGTTCTGTAGAAGGTCATTGTCGCCAGGCAGCATTATTTCTAACCCTTACATAGTGCAGGATTAACGGCAGGGGCATTTGAAAGTGAAGCTCCTGACTTAAATCAGAACAGCTTGCCTTGAATCAGTACCAGGGTTATCATAATTATGGTTTTTGAGCAGGAACACGAACAAAGGGGAGTAACAGACCATAATGTCGAAGCTTCCCATGAAAACGATATCAAATAAACAGGGAGTTAGTGAACTGAATGGAGGGCTGGGAGGCGATCTGCAGCAGCTGTTCATGAAAGCCTCTGCCCACACTAA
>CAYUNU010000317.1:0-2854 GCA_964446195.1 uncultured Porphyromonadaceae bacterium
ATACACCTTTGATATAGGTCCTTAGCCCCAATATAATTACCCAGCATCTTTTGTTTAGCGGCCTCAGAAAAAGTAAAATCATATTCCAGTCTCTTTTGCTCTACCGTGTCCACCCCAGCCTCAAGAACAAATTTTTCCAACACACCCTTCTGTGCGAAAGTGTTCATTCCCAAAAGCAGCAATATCATTAATGTTACCAGAAATCCTCTCATTAAGCTCCTTGTTAACTAATTTTTTTCTACTATTCCCCCACTCTATTTGGTTCCTGTATGTCCAAACCCCCCGGCACCTCTATCTGTCTCATCCAATTCATCAACCTCTATCCACTCAGCCTTTTCATGCTTGTTGATAACCATCTGACATATCCTTTCGCCATCTTCAATTATCACATCAGAATTAGAAAGGTTAATTAAAATAACACCTATTTCACCACGATAATCGGCATCAATAGTACCGGGAGTGTTAACCAGACTTATACCTTTTTTTAAAGCCAAACCGCTTCTTGGCCGTATCTGAGCCTCATAACCTTCCGGCAACTCTATAAACAATCCTGTAGGTACAAGTGTTCTCTCAAGACTTTTTAAAACTATCTCTTTGTCGATATTTGCTCTAAGGTCGAGGCCTGCAGACAACTCTGTGCTGTACGACGGCAGTTTGTGCTTTGATTTGTTTACTATACGTATATTCATTTTATTTCTATGATTTTAACGGCAAAAGTACACTGATTATTCTTTCCTGCCACGGGAGGGTAATAAAATGCTTATAAGTCTTTGCTGTCTTTCTATCCAAGCCAGGAAAACAATAAACAGTAAACTGTTGATTACTAGTCTTAACCATAGTATATCAGGTTTAATAAATTCACTTAAACCATATAATAGCAAGGCCAAGATCAGGTTAATTAAAAACCGATCAACACGGTAAGGAACCGGGTAAATTTTCCTACCCCACAGATACGAGCCTATCATCATTATCGTATAACAAGCAAGTGTTGCCCAGGCCGAACCCATATAGCCAATGAGAGGAATTAAAACAGCATTTAAAACTATGGTTATCAATGCACCACCTATAGCCAGCCAGGCTCCATATCGGGTTAGATCGTTTATCTTATACCATACCGACAAATTGTAGAAGACACCCAGGAAAAGATTAGCCAGAAGAATGATTGGAACAATACCCAAACCTTCCCAGTATTTGTCATCGATATAATATTTTACGATATCTAAATAGAATAAAACACCTAGAAAAATAAGCAGGCCAAGACTAAAGAATATATCGAGTATTTGTGCATATAGACTTTTTGCATCGCCTCCTTTCGACTGTGCAAATAGAAATGGTTCAAATGCATATCTGAACATCTGAATAAATAAAGTCATTAATACAGCTATCTTATAATTAGCACCATATATTCCAACAATATCCATTGCTTCAAAAGAATCTGGAAGCCAGAATTTCAAAAGAATCTTATCGGCCACTTCATTAATACTACCAGCAATTCCAATAATGACGATAGGAAAGGAGTATTTAAGCAAATCTTTTACAATCTTTCCCTCCACCGGCCCTTTCAAGTCTTTCATCTCGCTTGTTAGGAGGATAAGTACGATAATTGAAGTAATAAAATTGGCTATGAACACATAGCCCACGCCCATAATTGGATCGTAATATTTATTAATTCCTTCCCCTGGATTGGCTGCCCAGAGTCGGGGCCAGATCACAAAGAAGAAAAGAACCAGGCCAATATTAACCACCACATTCAGCATCTTAATAATAGCAAACTTCAAGGCTCTGTCCTGCTGCCGTAACTTGGCAAAAGGCAAAGAAGCAATGGCATCCAGCGCAATGATATAACTAAACCATCTTATATATTCGGGATTATTATCATACTGAATAAGACCGGCGATAGGCTCTATGGCCACGCGAACAGCCACCACAAACAAAACAGCCAGAACACTCACAAATAAAAATGAGCTTGTAAAAACAGCCTGTAAGCGTTGTTTGTTTTGAGCAAAACGAAAGAAGCCCGTTTCCATTCCAAAGGTTATAATTACCATCAGGATAACTACATAGGCATATAACTCTGTTACGGTTCCATATATACCGGGAGCAAAAATTCGGGTATAAAAAGGTGTTAGTATGGCAAAGTTCAGAAGTTTCGGTATGATACTTCCTAAGCCATATAAAAGAGTTTGACCGGCTAGTTTTTTTACCTTATTCAAAAACTTATCTTTTTAAATCAATTACTATGTTCTATTGGCTCAACATGAAGAGTCGTCTCAATTCCCAGCTCATCCAGTATCATTTCTTCTATAGATGTAGCCACTTCATGTGATTGATCAAGAGTAAGACTACCTCTCAACTTAATATGCGCAGTCATTTCTTTATGCTGACCGTATTGATGAATTTTAAGATGATGAAGATTTACCTCTCTCTGGCAGTTTTTTTCTACAATAGTGTAGATAGAATCAATGGTTTTTTGGTCTGGTTTTTCACCCATAATGGCAGAGCTATTCTCCTTAATAATTTGAACAGCAGCATATAGAATCAAAAATGACACAACTATTCCAAGTACACCATCTATCCACCATATTTTATTTCCAATGATCAAACCTACCAACACAATTATTGAAGAAATTGAATCTGATCGGTGGTGCCAGCCATCGGCTTTTAATGATCTAAGACCAGTTTTCCTGGCAGCCCTAAACGACAGTTGTGCAAGCAACTCTTTTACAATTATGGATAAAATAGTTGCGATCCATGCTATTAAACCATAAGAAAAAGACTCATGACTTCTTAGTCGATCTATCGATTCCTTTACAAAAAAGACAGCTATAACTATCAGAAAAACACCGATAAACAA
>CAYUNU010000317.1:2954-4835 GCA_964446195.1 uncultured Porphyromonadaceae bacterium
TCGATTCCTTTACAAAAAAGACAGCTATAACTATCAGAAAAACACCGATAAACAAAGAGGCAAGCCATTCGGCCCGTCCATGCCCATAAGGATGTTCCTCATCAGGCGGTTTTCGCGAAAAGCGAATACCAACAATCATAATTATTGAACTCAGAGAATCGCCCAGAGTATGCCAGGCATCGGCAATCAAAGCAACAGATCCTCCCAGTAAACCTGCAAGATATTTTAACACAAAAAGCAAAATATTAACGATGATAGATAACCATCCTAACTGCTCTCCTTGTCTTCCAAATTTATTATCTGTACTCATGATATAGTTCCAAACAGCTAAATTAAGATAAATTGTTGAATGCTGCCTACTGCCTACTGCCTACTGGAAACCGCTCTACAGGAGAAAGAGGTCTGCAATTATCCCGTCGGAGAGAAATTTGCCTTTTGTTGTAAGAGTGAGAGCTTCGTTTTTTATTTCTAATAATCCTGATTTAAGGTATTCTGATGATAGGTTTAGTATTTCGATCCAGGCTTGTTTTCCAAAAAGAGTTATAAATTCATCCTTTGGTATTCCCCACTTGGTTCTTAAACGGGTCATTATCAATTCATTTCGTCTGGTTTTTTGATCAATAAATTCGATTTCACCTCTAGCATGCTCTTTCTTATCTTGATTTATCCAGGCATCAATATTTGAAACATTCCATTCTCTGCTTCTGCCATTATAAGAGTGAGCAGAAGGTCCTAATCCCAGGTATTCTTCTCCAAACCAATACTTGGTATTATGTCGACTATATTTTTTGTCTCTCGCAAAATTAGATATCTCATACTGCTCATATCCATGATTTTCAAGAGTTTTCAAGGCTAAGTCAAACATCTCCAGGCTCAATTCATCATGAGCTTCTTTTAATTTTCCTTCCTTAAGCCATTTATAAAAATTAGTCCCTTTTTCATAAGTCAGGTGATAAGCCGAAATATGCTCCACCGATAATTTAAGAGCATGATAAAGATTACTTTTCCAGTCTGCTATATTCTGCTCGGGCAAACCATAAATAAGATCAATACTAATACTATCAAAACCTGCTTCTTGGGCTAATTTTACTGCATCAACAGCTTCTCTTGAGTTATGTCGCCTATTAAGTAATTTGAGATCCTTATCCAAAAATGATTGAATACCAATACTCAATCTGTTAATACCTATTTTTTTTATCTTACTAAGATACTCTGCATTAAGGTCATCAGGATTAGCTTCAAGACATATTTCTATATTCTGATCAAGAATAAAATGATTATTCAGTTCCTTAATTATTCTTTCTAAATCATTAGCTGAAAGTAAGGAGGGTGTACCTCCTCCAAAATATATAGTATCGACATTTTTATTATTCAAAAAATCTCTTCTTTGTGATATTTCGCTAATAATATTATCAATAAAAACATCTCTGTCTTTAAGACGAAGTGTTGAATAAAAGTCGCAATAATGACATCTTTGAATACAAAAAGGAATATGTATGTAAATACCTGTCATATTTTTTTAGCTAGCACAATTTATATATTTGTAGTTATTATATTATCCTGTCACCTAAAATCCTGTAAATGATCAAAAAGCTAGTGATAATAAGCATATTGTGGGGTATACTAATTATGGTTCTTAGTTCTATTCCCGGCAACTCTCTTCCTAAATCACCATCTATTCCGCATTTTGATAAATTAATTCACGCAGGCTTATATTTTATTCTTGCTTCCTTTATTATGCCTGTACTAGATTTATCCCAACATAATATTGTAAGGAAATTATCTATTCCCATTGTCATAAGCAAAGTAATTATTTAGGGCGGATTCATTGAAATAGCTCAGGACAGGTGGGGTACGGTTCGCTCTGTTGGTACTTTTGAT
>CAYUNU010000318.1:0-4830 GCA_964446195.1 uncultured Porphyromonadaceae bacterium
GATTTCAGCTTGTTGGCCAAAATGGCCTCCATAGCAATAATGATATCATGTAAATATCTTCTTATCATTGCATGCCCTATCTTTGAATTGTAACACTTGCAGAACCACCTTGCATCATTCTAGCCTGACCGCCATTTTCCTTCATCATCTTTTCAATCCTGTCCCTTTGATCTTTGGGGAGGTTCTCAAGATCAAAGGCTTTCATTTTCTTGCTTTCTTCCTGCAACTTACGCATTCTTTCACCTTCTTCTTTCATCTTTTTCTCCTCCTCAAGCCTCCTGGCTTTTACTTTTTCAAAAATATCCCATCCCTCAGTAGCCCAATCTTCACTTCCCTCAGGAATTGTTAGGTAAATTTCATCATTCTCAGCCAACCCTTCAGTAACAATTATACTATTTGAATTAGCTTCACCTAAGTCAATAATCTGCTTTCTCTTTTGTTTAACAGTATACACATATGACATACTATCCGTGCTGTGAACTGCTTCGAGAGGAATGAACAACACATCTTCGTAAGAGTTAGTTAAAACTTGGTTTACAGTAGTCATAGCAGGACGTAAAGTAGTATCCGTTTCATTTAGCTGAATTACAACTTCAAAAACTTTTGCATCAGAATTTGGCAACTGTTCTCCAACATTGGCAACATCGATCACCAAGCCCGTATATTCCCTCTCAGGAAAGGCATCAACACCAAGAGCCACAACTTGACCTGTCTCTATTTTGCTTATGTCAATCTCGTTGATATAGGTCTTTGATATCATCTGGGTTAAATCAGGAAGAGTAGCAACAACTGGATCCCATGGGTTGATCGATGATCCTACCTTCCGCTTAGCTCCACCCCATTCCTTTTTGTAAATAACCATCCCAGGATGTGGTGCATAAATATCAAACTGTTCAAGAATAGCCATCAACTTGCTTCTCTCCTTGTATTCTTCATCTAGCCTCCTCTCTGCTCGTCGTATTTTGTTATTAGCTTCAGCTTTTTTTAACTCATAATTTGCAAGTGCCTGTTCCAAAGCACGCTCTGCTTTATCCAGATTCATCTCTGCCTGGCGTATCGTTGCTGGTGGCTCATATTGCGACTGCTCCATAATAATCTGACTCTCTTCTACAGCAAACCTGCGGTCTTTGATTCCATTTCTGTAATCGAGTAAGGATATGGTTGTATCGAGCTTGGCCTGTGCCAGGTTGGCATTATCCTCCTCCAACTCATCCGCCTGATTATTTAAACGATCCTGAACTTCCGTCCTGTCAAGTGATCCAACATAATCGCCAGTCTCAACAATAGTCCCTTCCGGAACAAGGTCCATAATCTTTACATTGTGGACGCGAACTTCCCTAAGATCAGCAGGGCCCCTTACCTCCGTAGAATTCAATGCCTGTAATTCACCCGTAGTACTTACTACTACATCGAATTGACCGGCCTTAACAGTAGTGGTAATTTCAACAACGGAATCTTCGCTCCTTGAACTATAGATGATAACAGCAACTATAACTACCAGGATTGCAATCCCATAAATCCATTTTTTTTTCATGTTCTGTCTTGATAAAAATTTTAACCTAATGTAAGGTTGGAATTAAAGTTCACAAATCTAAAACATGCCCGTCTCATACTAAAAGAAAAAAAGAATTATTAGTAATAATTAACAATAATTAACAGTACCGTGAATACTAGGTTTTCAGACTGTTTTAGCCCAAATTATATACGTAAAATTGGAACTAAGATTGTATAAGTTCAGATATTTCATCAATTACTTCTTTTGCTAATTCTTCTGATGCTGTCTTAGTCTCGGATTCAGTATAAATCCTTAGTATAGGTTCGGTGTTGGATTTTCGTAGATGAATCCAACCCTTTGGTAAATCTATTTTTACTCCATCCCTTAAATCAGGAACTCTATCCTCATATTTGGCAGCTACTTGCTTGAGAATAATATCTGCTTGAGCTAAATCATTCAGGACAATTTTTTTCTTGCTCATGAAATAAACAGGATACAGGCCTTTTAATTCACTCATCTTAATTTTTTTAGATGCCAAATGACTGAGGAAAAGAGCAACACCGACCATTGAATCCCTGCCAAAATGAAGCTCAGGATAAATAATACCACCATTTCCCTCTCCTCCAATAACAGCATTCTCCCGCTTCATCGCTTCCACTACATTTACTTCCCCCACAGCCGAGGATGTGTATGCACAGCCATGACCAACAGTAATATCCCGAAGAGCTCTGCTTGATGACAAATTAGATACTGTGCTCCCGGGGGTATGACTTAGTACATAATCTGCAACCGCTACTAAAGTGTACTCCTCTCCAAACATCTGCCCATCTTCACTAACCAGTGCAAGACGATCGACATCGGGATCAACTACTATGCCCAAATCAGCACCAATTTCTTTTACCTTGGCAGAAATTTCAGTGAGATTATCAGGAAGAGGTTCAGGATTATGAGCAAAAAGACCATCAGGATTACAGTTTATGCATACAATATTCCTTACACCAAGAGCCTGAAGCATAGAAGGTATTGCGAAACCACCAACCGAATTAATTGCATCTACTACTATAGTGAAATTTGCCTTCTCAATTAAATCCTTCTTCACTAATGGAAGTGCCAAAATAGCTTTAATATGACCTTCCAAAAAGTCTTTTCGCTCTATTTTCCCTAAATGATCTATATCAGAATAGTCGAATCTTCCAGCTGCAACTTTGTTAAGAAGAACAACTCCATCCTCTGCAGAAAAAAACTCACCCCTCGAATTTAACAACTTTAAGGCATTCCAGTTGCCAGGATTATGAGAGGCAGTTAAAATTATACCTCCCTGAGCTTTATAATTAACAACACCCATCTCCACTGTTGGAGTAGTGGCCAAACCTAATTCTATAACATCAAGACCCATCATACATAAGGTACTGGAAACCAGAGATTCAATAAGAGGACCTGTTGTCCTGGCATCCCTACCGACAACAACCTTACACTTCTTGTTACCTTCATACCCCGACATTTCTTTGATCATCAGCGCAAAAGCAGAAACAAAGGAAACAAGATCAATCGGAGTTAAACCTTCACCTGGCAACCCACCTATAGTACCTCGTATTCCTGATATTGATTTTATCAAGCTCATTTTATTAAATATTAGCGACAAACAAAAGTCATCATTTTTTTTAAATCATCAATGGATAGAAATATAATTGAAATAGAGAGACATAGTGATGTATTGCTTAAATTTTCGGAAATTTGCACTCTAATAAATTTTAACGATGCAGAAAAAACCAGAATCCGGGGAAGCAAAGGAATACCAAGGCGTAAGACTTAATAAATACATTGCAGGCTCAGGTAAATGCTCCCGCAGAGAGGCAGATGAGCTGATAAGAACCGGAAGAGTGAGGGTAAATGACAAGACCGTTACCGAACTCGGAACCAAAGTGGGATATAAGGACAAGGTAATGGTTGACAAGGACTTGATACATGGAGAGAAAAAAGTTTACATCTTATTAAACAAGCCAAAAGATATTATAACCACCACAGATGATCCACAGGGAAGAAAAACAGTCCTCGATATAATTAAGGTCCCCGGAAATCAAAGAGTTTTTCCTGTTGGACGATTGGATAGAAATACTACAGGAGTGTTATTGCTGACGAACGATGGGGACCTGACAAGCAAACTCACTCATCCTAAGTACAATATAAAGAAAGTCTATGAAGTCCACCTAAACAAGGGACTGAAGGAAGAAGATATGGAGAAGCTGAGTGAAGGAATAGAATTAGAAGACGGCTCCTTTAAAATCGATAAAATATCATTTTTAGACCCTAATAACCGCAAGGAACTTGGCCTGGAAATACACAGCGGTCGCAACCGAATAATTAGAAGAAGCTTTGAATTTCTTGGCTACGAGGTTGACAAGCTCGACAGAGTGATGTTTGCCGGATTAACAAAGAAAAATCTTCCTCGTGGAAGGCATAGACTATTAAGCCCAAGAGAAGCAAGCTTTCTGAAAATGAATAAACCAGAAAAATAAACTCCTTGCCACAAATTAATAGATTTGCATAATGACACATAGAGCAGGTTTTGTAAACATTGTTGGGAACCCAAATGTTGGAAAATCAACAATAATGAATGCCTTGGTTGGTGAGAAGATCTCTATTATAACTTCAAAATCCCAAACAACAAGGCACAGAATAATGGGTATAGTTAATGGAGAGGACTTTCAGATAGTTTATTCCGATACACCTGGTGTGATCAAACCTAACTACCACCTTCAAAAACATATGCTTAGCTTCTCCCGATCAGCCCTGGTGGATGCCGACGTGCTTCTTTATGTTACCGATGTTGTTGAAAAAATAGATAAAAATCAGGATTTCCTTGAAAAAGTAAAAGGAGCGGAAATGCCTGTATTACTTATCATTAACAAAATCGATCTGAGTAACCAAGAACAGTTAGAAAACCTGGTTGCAGAATGGAAAGTATTACTCCCAAACGCCGAGATATTCCCTTCATCTGCACTCCGGAATTTTAATCTCGATAACATCCTTAAAAGGATTCAGGAACTACTGCCGGAAAGTCCACCTTACTTTGAAAAAGACCAACTTACTGATAAGTCGGAACGATTCTTTGTCACAGAGATCATCAGGGAAAAAATATTAATGAATTATCAAAAAGAAATACCCTATTCTGTAGAGCCTGAGGTTGAGGAGTTTAAGCGCAGTGAAAACATTATACGCATTCGAACGGTTATACATGTTGAAAGAGATTCTCAAAAAGGGATTATCATAGGGAAAAAAGGAGCTGCCTTGAAAAAAACCGGAATTGAGGCGAGAAAAGATTTAGAGGCATTTTT
>CAYUNU010000319.1:0-4825 GCA_964446195.1 uncultured Porphyromonadaceae bacterium
GTTGCGGGTTGCGGGTTGCGGGTTGCGGGTTGCGGGTTGCGGGTTTTTAAACCTATTTTATGAAAAGATCTTTATCGATTCTATTTTTTGCTTTTCTGATTTTATTTCAGGGACAGGTTTTTTCTCAGGAAAAAAAATCTAATTCATCTGATGAGGCTTCATTTGATTGGGCCTGGATGTACCTGAGGGGCGATTTAAAAGATAACAAGCTAAAGAAGGATTTCCGCGTGATGCATAATTCCGGGATTGATGGTTTGTTAATTATTGAGCCAAATTTGACAGATGAAGAATTTGCACATGTTGCGGGAATTGCAAAGAAGGAAGGTCTTAGTGTTCATATCTGGATACCGACCACTAACCCTCATGGTAACAGGGGAGTTGAAAAAGAACATCCCGAATGGTATCAGGTAAGCAGAGAGGGCAAATCTTGTCTTGATACACCTCCCTATGTTGGCTATTACAAATGGCTCTGTCCGAATAACCCTGGTGCCCGTGAATATATGGTCGGGATAATGCAGGAGTTGGCCCGCAAGGATTTTCTTGATGGCGTGCACCTGGATTATATCCGTTTTCCTGATGTTATTCTACCGGTAGGTTTGCAGCCTAAATACGACTTGGTTCAGGATAGCGAGTTTCCTGAATATGATTTTTGTTATTGCGATGAGTGTCGTAAAAAATTCAAATCAGAATACGGGATAGATCCTATAGATATTGAGGATCCGGCAGGGAATCAAGATTGGGTAAACTTCAGGTATAATTCCATAACGAGCTTAGTTAGTGACATTTATGATGTTGTGCATGCAGAAGGTAAATTGCTGTCGGCTGCGGTATTCCCGACGCCAAAACTAGCTAGGCAATTAGTACGACAGGACTGGGCAAACTGGAAGATTGATGCCCTTATGCCAATGATTTACCATAAGTATTATTATGAGCCCCTTGAATGGATCAAAACAGCGTCGAAGGAAGGAGTTGATGCCTTGGGTGGTAAAACCGACTTATATAGTGGGGTTTTTACCGCTTGGATAGGGCCTGATGAAATGGATGATCTTGTTGAATTAAGCTATGAAGCAGGGGCTAAAGGTATTTGTCTGTTTACTGCCAACGGCATGTCGAAAAAACAATGGAAAGCGCTTAGGAAGGCTCTCGATAAGCGATAAAAAAAATCAGGATATGAAAAGCAAAATTGACAGAAGAGATTTCATCAGGAAAAACTCAACAGTTATGGCAGGTTTAGGATTGGCAGGCTCTCTCCCTTTAGGTGCAATGGGAATGGTAACTGATCCCGCCAAGAAAGTACGCTTTGGGTTTATTGGTACCGGAAACAGAGGCCGTGGTCTGATGGGCAACATCTTATCCATCGAGGGAGTTGAGGTTGTGGCTGTGTGCGACATCGACCCTACAGCGCTAGAGGCAGCTCAGAAAATTGTTATGGATAAGGGTCAGCCAAAACCGGAAGGCTACTCGGGACCTACTGATTATGAGAAGCTTGTTCAAAGGGACGATCTGGATGCAGTGATTATTGCCAGTCCCTGGGATCTTCATACCCCAATGGCAGTTGCAGGAATGAAAGCAGGGAAATACACTTGCTGCGAGGTACCAATATCTTATACTATGGATGAGTGTTGGGAGCTTATCGATACTCATGAGAAGACAGGTGTTGAGTGTATGATGATGGAAAACTGGAGCTTCCGTCCGGATAACCTTGCCGTTCTGAACATGATTCGTGAAGGCCTGCTTGGAACAATGACCCATGCTCACTGTGCCTATTCTCACGACTGCATTGATCATTGGTATTTTGAAAGCGCAACAGGAAACGACAGATGGGGTGCTAAATATCTTATTGAGCATAACAGGGCTCAATATCCAACACATCAGCAAGGGCCTGTTATCAGCTGGCTGGATATAAACTGTGGGGATGCTTACGATACTTTAACATCAACAGCTACCGATAGCAAAAGCATTAATGAGTATTTCAAAAGGAAATTCCCCGGCCATCCAAATGGCGACAGGAAATACAAGCAGGGTGATATCGTAACAACAGTGGTTAGGACTAAGATGGGTAAAACTATTGTAATCAATTTTGATATGCAGTCGCCCAGACCTTATGACAATCGCTGGACTGTGCAGGGCACCAAGGGTATTTACAATGAGCAGAGAGATGCAGTTTATCTGACAGGCGTAAGTCCACAATACCATAGCTGGGAGCCCTTCCCTCCCTACCACGAAAAATACCAGAACAGATTCGCCACGGATATCTTTGGCGGTCATGGTGGTGCCGACGGGGTGATGCTGAACCAGATCGTAAAAGCGGTAAGGAATAAAACCAAATTACCACTCAGCCTATATGATGGTGTTCTGATGTCATCAATAGGACCCTTATCAGAACTTTCGATTGCCAATAGGAGTAAATCTCTTGAGGTTCCTGATTTCACGAGAGGTAAGTGGAAAACGAATAAACCTTATTTTACTCTTTAAATCCGAGGAAGACTTTTGGGTTTGCCTCGGAAATCAAACTGAAAAACTCTTCGCCCAGGTAGGCACGTAAATCGATCCCAAAGCGACGCTCATCCGTTTTGGTTTCGACCATATAATAGTCTGATCCAAAGAGGATTTTACGGTTGATCTTATTGTTATACATTAAGACCTTCAGAAGAGGGAAAAAATCTCTATTACTTAGTGTAAAAGAGATGTCTGTGTAAAAATTTTCATGTTTCCCAATCATCTCGGTAATGATTTTAAGCCAGTTATCATCTGCAGATGGATTATCCAGAAATTCTTTCCAATAGTAACTGGATCCAAAATGCGCGACACAGATTTTCAAGCCGGGAAAATCCTTTAAGACAGGTGCATAATTCAAAGGATGGGTAAAATATGAGCATAACTCTTTTTTTGATTTCCCCTTGGTATCAATAGGTATATTGGATTTAGTAAGCAGGGTCTCCAGTTCTTTTCGTTTACCACGGTAATGAACAATATTGAAAGGGCTGCAATGCGCTATCACAGGAAGATTATTTTTCTCACAATACTCATAAATAGGATAAAGGAGCTCATCTTGGGGGAAATATCCCAGTGGGGGATAGAGTTTCACTCCCCGCACTCCTTTTTCCTCAACATAGCTTTTGAATAATTCAAATATTCCCGGTCGACGGGGGTCTATATGCATAAAAGGAATAAGAGCAGAATTCTGTTTTGCGAAGTCTGTCAGTTCATCAAGTTGCTCACTGTAATTCCGGGCCACTTTTCCGGCACCCATGAATGCCATATCCATAGGTAGAACAACGAAACGGGTGTCATCAGGATAAAACTTTTGACACTGTTCAAATATTGCTTTTTGCGAGCCTAGCTTACTGGTTGTTAAAAAGTTAACGTATCGATTAAAAATATCTTTAGTAGAAAAAGGATTAAGGTAATTGAGTAATTTTGCAATGACTTTCGTTCCAGTATTGCTTGCCAGTAGCCTTACCAGTCCTAGGGGCAGGAATTTATCAGGCACATCCCCATTCATGAAAGTGTGGATATGGGTATTGAAGTACATAGTTTTAGGCTTAAGAATGTTCCCCTAATTTACCAATTATTCAAAAATTTCAGCATAAATATTCAACTTGTTCACTTATAACTACCTTTGAGCCATTAAAAGAAGTCTGTTTTGGAAAAATTTGAACTTGTTGCAACGACCCTCTTTGGCCTTGAGGAAATTTTGGCGAAAGAACTTAATCAGCTTGGGGCCACTGACGTACAGATAATAAACCGCGCTGTAAAGTTCACCGGCAATAATAATCTCCTGTACAGGTGCAATCTCCATCTCCGCACGGCGCTGAAGATTCTTAAACCTATCGAGACTTTTCAGGCCAGAAACGAGGAGCAGCTTTATCAAAAAGTTAAGAATATACCCTGGGATGAGTTTTTCTCATTCAAAAATTCTTTTGCTATCGATGCGGTGGTTTACAGTGAGGTATTTCGCCATTCGAAATATGTCGCGCTAAAAAGCAAGGATGCAATAGCCGACAGGTTCAGAGAGGCTTTTGGCATACGCCCGTCGGTTGATACAGTCAGTCCGGATGTTAGAATAAATATCCATTTAGCTGAAACACAATTCACTATTTCTTTGGACAGCTCCGGTATGCCACTGAGTAAACGCGGCTACCGTGTAGAAGGATCACGTGCTCCTATCAACGAAGTTTTAGCAGCCGGGATGATTTTCCTGTCGGGCTGGGATAAGAAAACCACCTTTCTGGATCCTATGTGTGGATCCGGTACCATACCTATTGAAGCGGCTATGATAGCCGGAAATATCCCTCCGGGAGCTATGCGCACCTTCGGATTCGAATCCTGGAATGATTTTGACGAGAAGCTTTGGAATGCACTAAAAGCTGATGCCGAATCAAAAAAATTTACACCAGAATGCAAAATCCTGGCAAGAGAAATTGACCCCAGAACCATGGATGTTGCCCGCCGAAATATCAGGCGTGCCGGATTAAGCAATATTATTTCCCTGAAAAAAGAGGACCTCCTTGAAAGCGATAAGCAAGAGGATGAAGGGCTCATTATCATGAACCCCCCTTATGGCGAACGACTGGAAAGTGAGGCCAAGGTAATGCAATTGTACGAGGACATTGGAACACGATTGAAGCATCATTACGAAGGATGGGACGCCTGGCTCATCAGCTCCAATATGGAGGCCCTAAAATTTGTTGGTCTGCGAACATCCCGGAAAATTAAGGTCTTCAATGGTGCACTGGAATGCAGGTTTAATAAGTATGAGCTTTATAAGGGATCGAGGAAGGGGATCGGAAAACCTGTTGATCCGGAGATTCGGGAAGCGGAG
>CAYUNU010000320.1:0-4823 GCA_964446195.1 uncultured Porphyromonadaceae bacterium
GCGGAAAATAAGGGTGGCTCCTGCATCTGAGATCCATGAAAACCTTTCAAGGCATTCAGAATTTTATCCTGATTTATTTGATCCGCAGGATAAGTATTATCTACCTGTGTCTCGAGATCAAAGGAAGGTGTTGTAGACCCAAGCCGTATATCGGCAATATATTCTTTATCAAGCCCCTGGAATGCTTCTAGCTTCTTGGTGAACTTCCCGGTGCAAATAATCATTAAACCACTGGCCAAAGGATCAAGAGTTCCTGCATGGACAACTTTTATCTTCTTAATTTTATATTTGTGAACCAGAGCATACCTGATTTTCTTTACAAGATCAAAGGATGTCCAACCCAATGGTTTATTTATCAGCAGAATTTGCCCCGATAACCAAAAGTCAACAGGAGAAGCATGCGCTTCGTTAATATTCATTTCTTATTTTTCTTTATGCAAAGATGCCGGTTGAAATGGCAATAAGGCCTATAATCAGGCAGTAAACAGCAAACCAGATCAGCTTTCCTTTTTTAACAATATTGACCATCCAGGAACATGCGAGCCAACCCGAAATGAAGGCTGCCAAAAAACCTACCAATAGAGGGATTGTATCTATTCCAGTGGATGCCATTCCTAAATCGAGCTCTTTCAACTTCAGCAAATTGGCGCCAATGATGGGGACAAGAACCATAAGAAAAGAGAATTGGGCAACATCTTTCTTATTTCTTCCCAAAAGTAAACCGGTGGCAATGGTGGCCCCCGATCTTGAAATTCCCGGTAGGGTGGCAAATGTTTGTGCAATACCCATTAAAAGAGCTGATCCATATCCAATTTCCCCCTGTTCTACTTTGTTTTGAAGAAAATGAGCAAGAGCCAGAAGTAATGCAGTTATTAAAAGCATAATACCAACGAAAACAATCCGTCCTGTGAAAAAGCTTTCAATGTATTCTTCAAGGAAGAGCCCTACGAGTAGAACAGGAACCATTGAGACAACAATTTTAAGAACATATTGGGTTTCATCATTCCATTTAAACTGTAAACTACCTCTGATAAGTTTCCATATTTCTCTGAAAAATACAACAATAGTCGACAGAACAGTCGCCCCATGTACAACAACAGTAAAGGTGATGTCATTAGCAGCTTCAACATTCATCAAGGCCTTTCCCAGTTCCAGATGTCCTGAACTTGATACCGGCAAAAACTCTGTTAAACCCTGAACTAAACCAAGGATAAGTGCTTCAAACCAATTCATAATAAATAATTAATCAGCTTTTTTCTTTGGCTTCCACATGATTGCGAAACCCTCTATAATAAACCCAGCTAAAACTACTATTGGTGCAATAGTTATTCTCCTGATGCTGAATACTTCGGGATTAAAAACATTAGGGTCGTCCGATTTGCCCCCTGCCATAAGGATAAAACCAAGAATTATCACAACTAAGCCAATAATAAGAAGCCGATAATTCATTGGGCCAAAAACAAAACCCATTTGCTCTTTTGTGTCTTTTTCTACTTTTTTTACCATTATATATTTTCTTATATTTTACTATTGCTATTCTGACTTAAATATAAAGTTTATCCTGATCGATTCTCAAGTACTTATTTACTGCTAACAATGTCGATAGCCATGATAGGAGTATTCCGATTGCAAATATACTGAACAACAATATTCCAAGAGTGCCCAAATCAGTAAATCCTATAATATCCGGCATTTCTCTTTGTGCAAAGAATACTACTACAAGGAGCATAATGCTGGCTATTACTGAACCTGTTATACCGTTCATTACACCGCTAAAAATAAATGGTCTTCGGACGAAACTACTTGTAGCCCCAACTAAAAGCATGGTCTTAATAATGAAGCGTTTACTGTAGAACAGTAGCCTGATTGTATTATTAAATAGAGCTATCGAAATAAAAAACAGAAAACCACTAAAAACTAATATTATGAGGCTCAGTGTTCTGACATTTTCATTAACCAGATGAACCAATGACTCTTGATAGAATACTTCTTTTACCTGAGGATGATTTAAAAACTCTTTTTCAATCTGTGCGATACTGTCGGGATTAGCATAGGCAGCATTCAGCTTCAGATCAATAGAAGGCAAAAGAGGATTATATCCAAGAAAGTCGAGAAAATTTTCCCCAAGCTCTGTTTGGAGCTCCTCCGCAGCTTGTTCCGGAGTGATGTATTTAGTCTCCTTAACAAATTCACTGGCATCAAAAGACCGTTGAATCTGTATGATGTCAGCTTCGCGAGTTGACTCTTTGAGAATAACTGAGAATCCTATATTTTCCTTTACGAAATCACCAAGTTTCTTAGTGTTGAGAACCAAAAGCCCGAGCAGACTAAGGAGGAACAGTACCAATGAAATGCTCACAACAGTAGTTGCGTATGAACTTCTTAGTTTACGGGTTGTGGTGCGTACTTCCCCTTTCTTCATATTCCATTGGAAATTAGGACAACAAAGATACAAAGAAAAGCGTTTGGGCATAAATGCTTTTGGAAAATGTTAAATTTATGCACTAAAAGATTATGGTTTGGGCATAATAGAAAATCAGGGAATAAAGGGCACAATATACTCCTATATAGGGGTTGCTATTGGCTTTGTTACTGCAGGTATACTGATGCCCAATCTACTGGATCAGGATGAAATTGGTGTTTTGGAAATGCTGGTCACATGGGCATCCATTTTTGCTACACTAGCAACTCTGGGGATCAATAGCGTAACCAATCGCTTATTCCCATATTTCAGAAATGTTAAAGCTAATCACAATGGCTATTTTTCGGTCTTATGCATTGTTTTAGGACTTGGATTAACCTTATCTATAGGACTTTTCCTGATTTTAAAACCACTGATTGTCAGAGATAGTATTGATGACTCCCAGCTGTTCATAAATTATATAGATTTAATTACCCCTCTGATGATTTTCACTGCTGTTTTTATGGTAGTGGATATATATTATGCTGTTCTATATAATGCCGTTAAGGGTCTGTTTTTGAAAGACTTTCTTCAACGTCTGTTTATCTTAGCCGTTCTTATATTTTTTTACTTTAAGGTCTTTGATTTTTCGGGATTGGTGATGGCCTACGTGGGAGCATTATCCTTACCCGGTGTTCTGATTTTAATGTCTCTAGCCCGAGATGGCGAATTCGTATTTAAGTCACCTCGTTCAGTTATGACATCTGAGCTGACTAAAAGCATGGCAAGTGTTGCGGTGTTTGGTATTGCTGTAACTTTCGGAAACAGCATGATACAATATGTCGATCGCATAATGATCAACAGTATCTTGGGAGTTACGGATGTTGGATTTTACAGAGTTATGTTTTTTTATGGTACTCTTGTTATTATCCCTCTCCGACCACTTTCAAAGATATCTGCTGTTGTTGTGGCCCAGTCGTGGAAAGACAAGAAAAAGGAAGAAGTTTTGTCGGTTTACAGGAAGAGCACGATTGATCAACTGCTTATCGGCCTCCTGGTTTTTGTTGGCATTTGGGGAAATATTGATAATGTTCTTCATTTGATTCCTGAAGAGTATGGCAGCGGGAAATATGTTGTTTTCTTTATTGGTTTGTCTAATGTGTTCGTCATGGCTGCCGGGGTGAGTGGCGCAGTAATCAGTACAAGCCCCCACTATAAAGTCTTAACGGTTTTCATAGTGATTTTTGGACTATTGGTAGTCGCTACAAACCTAATATTTATCAAGTCATTTGGGATAGTTGGTGCGGCGGCGGCATCTGCAATTTCAGTTTTGGCCTATAGCTTGATGAGGGTTATTTTTCTAATAAAAAAGTATAAGATGCAACCATTCTCGCTACGCCATCTTGTGATTTTATTTATTGGGATTGGAGCCTATATGCTATCACTTCTTATTCCTGATTTATACAATGCAAATAGTAAGTATCTTACATTAATATTGGATGTTATTGTGCGAAGCGGCATTATCACTATAGTTTACCTTGGTCTGGTGTACTTATTTAAATTGTCTCCCGATCTTGAGCGTTTTGTCGGGAAGCTTATGAAAAGGATAGGTGTCTGATTCAAGTCAATAATCTGAGCGAAATACTATCTTTGTTTTGCTAAACACTAAAAGTTTTGAAAGAATCACTGGTATTAATTGGAGGTGGAGGGCATTGCAAATCCTGCATAGATGTTATTGAAAGCGAAAAACGCTTTGAGATAGCTGGCATATTGGATCTTCCGGAGAACAAGGGCCAGGAGATATCCGGCTATCCGATTATAGGTGTTGATGATGATATTCCGGTACTTGCTAAAAAAAAGATGAGTTTTTTCATCACCATGGGCCATATAAAATCTCCGGATTTCAGAATTAGAATGTTCAATTATTTGGAGAGCCTGGGAGTCAGAATTCCTGTAATTATTTCACCTTTGGCCTATGTATCTTCCTCAGCTAAGATTGGTAAGGGGACTATTGTAATGCATAATTCGCTGCTTAATGCAGAAGCACGAATAGGTGTAAACTGCATACTAAACACCGGTGCTCTAATAGAACATGAAACGATTGTTGGTGATCACAGCCATATTTCAACCAGAGTAATACTTAATGGACAATGCAAAGTAGGGTCTCGTTCATTTATTGGTAGTAGCACTGTGCTGGCCAATAATATTAGTATTAGTGATGATTGCATTATTTCTGCCGGGTCTCTTGTTTTAAGATCTCTGGAGAAACCAGGTACATATATTGGGAACCCTTTACGAAAAATAAAATGAGTGACAAGGTTTTCATAATCGCTGAAGCAGGAGTTAATCACAATGGAAGTGTTTATTTGGCAAAAAAGTTAATTGATGCTGCTGCTGAAGCAGGTGCAGATGCAGTGAAATT
>CAYUNU010000321.1:0-4812 GCA_964446195.1 uncultured Porphyromonadaceae bacterium
CTTTATTAATGACGAACTCAACATGGACAGTGCCGCTTATGCTGTTTTCTTCTGCCATCCTGGGATACCTGAGCTTTCCCTGAATATAATTATGAAAGGTTTCAATTCCACCACCTTGAAAAACTGGCGGATCTTCAACGATCACAAAAACATAGTCATCATCCTCTTCTTCCTCTTCAACCTGAATAATTTCAATGATGTCATCCTGATTTGCTTCAAAATCATCAACAACAAAATCATCTTCCAGTTCAATATCATCATCAACAATATTTAGCTCCAGAACCACAGGCTGAGGTTTGGGAGGTGTCGCCGGCTTTTGTAATTCCTGTCTGGTTATTGGGATAATCTCTTCTTCCCCGACAAGGTCTGAAAGTGTTCCTAAGGAGCTTTGCTCCAGTTCGGATTTCGACCATTCAAAACCAAGAAAAACAAGTGCTAAAGCTATCGCTAAACCAATTTCCATGAATAAGGTCCTCTTGTTTTCTAAATTTGCTTTTTTACTCTTTTTTGTTTCCATAATGCAAGTTTTTAATATTAAAACTCAGTTCTACTTAAACCGCCAGGGACCTTCAATGTGCTGATATAAATATAGTAACAGTTCAGCTAAATGCTTAGTTGAGCTACAAACTTAGATAACTCACTAATAAATTAGTTGCACACATAACCGCCAGATTAACAGTGAGCGAAGCGCACAGATTAACAGAAGCGAAGCGAACAAAATCACAGCGCGCGCCAGCAAGCATAATCACAGTAAGCGAAGCGAACAAAATCACTTTTTTTCGTATCTTACCAGATCAATTTTCAAACACTACTCGCATGAAAAAGACCGTTCTTAATATGCTGCGTGATTGCGCCAGTAAATATCCGGATACAGCCTATACATCAAATAAAAAGGATGGTGAATGGGTAAGTTTGAGTTACCCCGAAGCACTTACCGAAAGTAGATATATAGCATCGGGTCTTTTAGAGTTGGGAGTTAAAAAGGGGGATAAGCTTTCAATTATATCCGAAGGGAAAAACACCTGGATATGTATGGAGTATGGGATGCTGTTTGTTGGCGCAACAAATGTGCCTCTTGCTTTGAAACTAATTCCTGAAGAAATAGTATTTAGGGTTAAGCATTCAGAGGCATCGGTTTTAGTGGTTAGTAAAATGATGCTAAAGACTATTGCTCCTATCATGAAACGAATGCCAAAGGGTATTAGGTTGATACTGCTTGAGGACTCTATTGATGGCATGGAGGATATGTTGAGAGAGAATGAAATTCAGTATGGAAAGGACTGTTTCCTTTATGGTGATATTCTTGAAGACGGAAAGAATGCTTGGGATAAAAACGAGAAGCTGTTGGTTGACATGGAGCATGCGATAGATGAGGATGATGTGGTAACAATTTCCTATACATCTGGAACAACGGGAGATCCAAAGGGAATTATGCTCACACACCTTAACTATTATCACAATTGTCAGGATGCAATGGGGTATTTCAATGTTAATCCTGGCGATCGGCTATACATATGTATTCCTATTGATCATTCTTTTGCGCATACGGTTGGTATTTATGCGGCACTGCAGCGAGGGTTGAGTCTGTATTTTGTTGATTTTGGTGGTGGCGGTATTCAATATGCAAAAAATGTAGCTAAAAATCTTGTTGAAGCAAATCCCCATTTCTTGCTTAGTGTACCATCACTTACCAGCAATTTTATGATGAAAATTAGAGATGGGGTAAAAGCTAAAGGAGGGTTTATTTACGGAATTTTTTCCTGGGGAATGAACGCCGGAATCAGGATGAACAGAGATGGATACAAGAAGGCCGGGTTCCTGGTAAAACTTGTTAACTACCTGCCTCATAAGCTGGCAGACATGCTGGTATTTTCAAAGGTCAGGAAAATCTTTGGTAATAATATCCGATTTATTGTTGGAGGAGGAGCCTTGCTTGATATTCGTCAGCAACACTTTTTCTATTCTCTGGGAGTGCCTGTATATCAGGGTTATGGGCTTAGTGAGGCTACTCCTATAATTTCTGCTAATACTCAGGAGGTTCACAAGATGGGTAGCTCGGGAAGAGTGATCCCTAATGTTGAATGTAAAATTGTCAATGACAAAGGGGAGGAGATGAAGACAGGGCAGCAAGGGGAGATAATCATTAAGGGGAAAAATGTGATGAAGGGATATTTCAAAAACCCCGAGACCACCGGAAAAACAATTATTGATGGTTGGCTCCATACGGGTGATCTGGGCTATCTGGATGAAGATGATTTTCTGATAGTTATTGGTCGGGAAAAAGCATTGCTTATCTCAGCTGATGGAGAGAAATATTCTCCTGAAGGAATTGAGGAAGCTATCCAGAATTCAGGCGAGCTTGTTCACCAGGTAATGGTTTATAATGACATGAAGAAGACTACAACAGCCATTATTACCCTCCATAAGGACAAAGTTAGGGCTTATGCCAGTAAGCACAAATTTACCAAAGAGGAGCAAATCCTGGGGGCGATAAGTGAGGATTTTTACGCCTTTAAAGATATTCATGAATTTAAAGGCCAGTTTATGGAGAAATGGATACCAACTACATTCCAGATTGTTTCAGAAGATTTTTCCGATAAAAATCAGATGATAAATTCCGCCCTTAAAATGGTGAGACACAAGATTCTGGAGGTGTATAAGGAAAGAATAGATTTCATGTATAGTCCGGGTGGTGCAAATATTGTCAACAAAATGAATATTGAAACTGTTACAGAATTGCTACCAAAATAATAAACTAAATGAAACATATTTCTATAGGCTTGATTGCCTTGGTGTTAATGCTGATGTCATGTAATACGTCTAACGAACAAAGTGAGAAACAGATAATCAGTGTAAGTATTTTGCCTCAAAAATATTTCGTAGAAATGTTGGCTGGGGATCAGTATGAAGTTAATGTATTGGTTCCACCTGGAAGTAGTCCGGCTAGTTATGACCCTACACCTAAACAACTTAGAGATCTTAATAAATCAGAATTTTACCTTAAAATGGGCCATTTAGGTTTTGAAAATGCCTGGATGGAGTCCATCAAGAAGAATCATAAGGATATGAAGGTTGTTGATTTGTCGACTGGCTGCAGTCTTATCCAGGGTAAAGAAAGTGATGAGGAACATGCAGCTCATGGTCATGATCATTCGCATGCGGGAATTGATCCCCACATATGGATGTCTCCAAAATCAGCATTGATTCTGGCTGAAAACACGGCAAAAGCAATAACTCGTTTCGATCCTGCTTGTCAGGATTTAATACAGCAAAACCTGGATAGTCTGAAAGCTATAATAAATGAGCTCGACCGCGATTTTCAGGCTATGACCGATAAGATGGAGAACAAGAAATTTATCATCTTCCATCCTTCCTTAACATATCTGGCTCGCGATTATGGCTTAGAGCAGATACCCATGGAGTATGAAGGCAAGGAACCATCAGCAGCCTACATGAAGGAACTTATCGACAAGGCAAAATCAGAAAATATTAAGATAGTATTTATTCAAAAGGAATTCGACCAGGACAATGCTCGGCAGATAAGTAAGGACCTAGATGCTAGGCTTATACAGGTTGACCCCCTGGCGGAGGATTGGGAAAAACAAATGAGAGACCTATTCTCCGCATTTAAGTAAATAACTAATACCTTATTCCTCATAACTCATAACTCATACCTCAACCTCACCAATGTCTCTTCATCCAATTGACATAACAATAATTTTCGCCTACCTGGCTCTCACAATATTTTTGGGGTTTTGGATTTCCAAGCGTGCATCCAGAAACCTTGATTCCTATTTCTTAGGAGGTAAGAGTCTGCCTTGGTGGATGCTCGGGATGTCAAATGCCTCAGGGATGTTCGATATTACCGGCACCATGTGGATGGTAGCAATCTTTTTTATTTACGGTGTTAAAAGTGTTTGGCTACCATGGTTATGGCCTGTATGGAATCAGGTTATTCTGATGATGTTCCTGGCTGTATGGATGCGGCGATCCAATGTGATGACGGGTGCAGAGTGGCTGAAAACGCGCTTTGGAGAAGGTAGGGGAGCCAGGATGTCTCATATTTCCGTGGTCATCTTTGCTCTTTTTGCAGTGATTGGCTTTATTGCTTATGCTTTTGAGGGGATTGGAAAGTTTGCAGTAATCTTTCTTCCTTGGGATATGAGTACTCAAATAGGTTCGCTATTGATATCTTCCGAGCGTATGTATGCTTTGATTATTATGGGTGTTACTACCTTATATGTTATTAAGGGAGGAATGTATTCAGTTGTGCTTACCGAAGTTCTACAGTTCATAATAATGACTGTCGCTTGTTTGATTATTGGAGTTATCGCTATTAGCATGGTTTCTCATGAACAAATCCTGGCGGTAGTGCCTGATGGTTGGTCGGAGCTATTTTTCCGATGGCGATTGGATCTTAATTGGACCAGCTTTTCCTCCAATGTTAACCAGGCGCTTAATGAAAAAATTCTCACTGATGGTTATGAACTGTTCGGAATCTTTATCATGATGATGGTTTTCAGGGGTATACTCGTCTCGATAGCAGGCCCTGTTCCGGGTTATGATATGCAGAGAGTTCTGGCTGCCAGATCACCCAAAGAGGCTGCATATATGAGTGGTAGTGTTAACCTGGCTTTATTTTTCCCGCGCTATCTGATGATTGCTGGATTGAGTGTCCTGGCTCTGGTTAAATTGCAACCAGAGCTTTTGCTCAATGAAGGAGTAATGGATTTTGAGAAAGTTTTGCCCTTCGCCCTAAATAATTTTATCCCTGTGGGTGTTCTGGGTATTATCCTTGCGGGACTGGTTGCA